>JBDHZJ010000104.1:0-7142 GCA_039811825.1 Propionicimonas sp. | reverse complement strand
CCCCCACCGCTCCCTGAGGAGCTTCCGGGTGAGGAACGAACCCGGAAGCGTCACGAAGGGCCGCCCAGGCCGGCGATCAGGTCGTCCAGCTCGGCAGACGCCTCGGCCAGCGGGTCGGGCAGCGGCACCGTCCGGTCGGCCGGTCTGCCGTCGGGGCCCGGCAGGTCGCGCACCGTGCACGACTGCCAGTCCACGCCGTAGCGCAGGCGGTGCGCCCGGGCGGCCTCGATGAAGCGGGATCGGGCGCTCGCCCGCGTCCCGGCGGGCGGTCGCGCCAGCGCCTGCTCGACCTCGCCCCGGTCGGTGACGCGCCGCACCGCACCGGACTCCTCCAGCACCCGGAAGATCCCGCCGAGTTCATGGAAGGCGAGATCGAGCTGGGCGAGACGCGGGTCGTCGGGGTCCAGCCGGTGCCGCTCCCGGAACTCCTGCAGCAGGCGCCGTTTGGCCACCCATTCGACCTCGGTGGCGACCCGCCCGGGCTCGCCGCCCGCGAGGGCGTCCAGCACCCGGGCCCAGAGCGCGGCCAGGCCGGGTTCGGCGTGCCCGGCGGCGAGGTCGAGGTGCTCGCGCTGCAGGTCCACGGCGGTCCGGCTGCGCCCGTCCGCGAGCTCCAGCGGGGCGAGGGGGTCGCGGGCCACCCGCCGCAGGGCTCCGGCCGGATCGGCGAGCTGCAGTGCGGCCAAGCCCGGATGCGGTCCCCCCGGACGGTCGAGCAGGTCGAGCACGGCGAGGGTCGTGCCGACCTTCAGCCACGCCGACGGCTCGGCGAGGTTCGAGTCGCCCGCCAGCACGTGCAGGCGGCGGAAGCGCGCGGGATCCGCCAGCGGCTCGTCCCGGGTGTTCACCAACGGGCGGGCGCGGGTGGTCAGGGCGGACAGCTCCGCGTGCAGGTGATCGGCGCGCTGGCTGATCGTGAACTCGCCGCGGTGCCAGCGTCCGGCCCCGCAGAGCACCTGCCGGGTGACCAGGAACGTGGTCAGCAGGGCCACCGCGGCCTCGAGGTCGAGGTCCCGGCCGACCAGGTAGTTCTCGTGGCAGCCGTAGGAGTTGCCGAAGCTGTCGGTGTTGTTCTTGAACAGCCGGAAGCTCACCCCCGTCCCGGTCTCCGCGGCCAGTGCGGACGCGCGCTGCGCGAGCCCCGCGACCAGTTCGTCCCCGGCGCGCTCGGCGACCAGCAGGTCGCGGGCGGTGCGGCACTCGGGGGTGGCGTACTCGGGGTGTGCCCCCACGTCGAGGTAGAGCCGGCCGCCGTTGGCCAGGAACGCGTTCGCCGACCGGTACTCGGCCACCACCGGACGGAACAGCAGTTCGGCCGCCTCCGGCGCGCTCAGCCGGCGTCCGTCCGAGCGGGCGCTCAGCCCGTACTCGGTCTCGACGCCCAGCACCCGCTGCATGCCGCCATTGTCGCCCGAACCATCACAAAGTGGCCCGTAGAGGCCGTAGTCGGCCTCTACGGGCCACTATCCGGAGCAGTTCGGGGCTACAGCTTCACCAGGTCGAGCAGGGCGCCCAGTTCCTCGCGGGTGAGGTCGCGGACGGCACCGGGCTTCAGGTCTCCGAGCCGCACCGGCCCGATCGCGATCCGGGAGAGCTTGCGCACCGGGTGGCCGACCGCGTCGAACAGGCGCCGCACGATCCGGTTCCGGCCCGAGTGCAGCGTGACCCGGACCAGGCTGCGCTCGCCCACCCGCTGGATCAGCTTCGCCTGGTCGACCTGGACGGGGCCGTCCTCCAGCGTGACGCCCGCCCGCAGCCGCTTCAGGGTGGCCTCGGTGACGACGCCGGTCACCTCGGCGACGTAGGTCTTGGGCACCTCGAACGACGGGTGCGCCATCCGCTGGGCGAAGTCGCCGTCGTTGGTCAGCAGCAGCAGGCCTTCTGTGTCGGCGTCGAGACGCCCGACGTGGAACAGCCGGCCGCGCGTGCCCAGGTAGTCGGCCACGGTGGGCCGGCCGTGCGGGTCCTCCATCGTGGAGACCACCCCGCGCGGCTTGTTCAGCACCACGTACGCGTGCGGACGCTGCGGGGGGATCCGCCGGCCGTCCACCCGGATGGTGTCGGACGCCGGGTCGACCCGCACGCCCTGGGCGCGCACCACCTCGCCGTTCACCTCGACGCGGCCACGGGCGATCAGGTCCTCCGCCGCCCGGCGGGACGCCACCCCGGCCTGCGCGAGCACCTTCTGCAGGCGGACGCCCTCGGGCTCGCTCACGGAAGGTCCTCCCCGACCCCGGCCGCCTCCGGGACCCCATCCGCCGGGGGCTCACCCGGGTCGGCGACAGGGTTGTGCCCCATCGGCAGCGGCTCGTCGGTGCCGTGCCCGGCCAGGCCAGCGAGTTCCGCCTCGAGCGCGGACGCGTCCGGCAGGTGCGGGGCCAGCGCCGGCAGCTGGTCGAGGCTGGTCAGGCCCATCCGCTCCAGGAAGTAGCCGGTGGTGGCGAACAGCCGCGCGCCCGTCTCCTCGTCCCTGCCGACCTCCTCGATCAGGTCGCGGGTGGCGAGCGTGCGCATCACCCCGTCCACGTTCACGCCACGGACGGCGGACACCCGGCCCCGCGAGATCGGCTGCAGGTACGCGACCACTGCCAGCGTCTCCAGGGCGGCCTGGCTGAGCGTGCCGCGCTGGCCCTCCAGCAGCCAGCGTCCGATCACGTCGGCGTGCTCCTCCCGGGTGTAGTACCGCCAGCCGGTGCCGACCCGGCGCAGTTCGAAGCCCCGTCCGGTCTCGTCGTAGAACGCGGCGAGCCCGGCCAGGCACTCCTCCACCTCGGCGACCGGGACGTCCACGGCCTCGGCGAGGTCGGCGGCCGGGATCGGCTCGGTGGCCATCAGCAGCAGCGCCTCGACGGCTCCGGCGAACGTGCTCATTCGGTGGTCTCCTCGCTGGGGGTCGTGGTCGTCTCGTCGGGGGGCGTGGTCTCGTCGAATTCTGCGCCGATCCGCTCGGCGTCCACCTCGGTGCCGAGCCAGCGGACGGTCAGCTCGCCCAGCGGCGTGAGCTGCTCGAAGCCGACCGCCTTCTCGCGGAACAGTTCCAGCAGGGCGAGGAAGCGGGCCACCACAACGAGGCGGTCGGCGGCGTCGGCGACCAGCGCGCGGAACGTCAGGGTCTGGTGCTCGTGCAGCCGGCGGACGATCTCCTCGGCCTGCTCGCGGACGCTCACCAGTGGCGCGTGCAGGTGCTCCAGGGCGACCAGGGGCGGGTCCTTGGGCGTGAGCGCGCGCCCGGCCAGGACGGCGATCACGTCGGCGAACCCGTCCAGCTCCACTTCGGGCAGCAGGCCGGCGAACCGCTCCTCCAGACCGCCCGGACGCGGGTGCCGCCGCGCCTGCGCCGTCAGGGTCGCGGAGATCCAGCCGCTGACGATCTTGAACGCGCGGTACTGCAGCAGCCGCGCGAACAGCAGGTCGCGGGCCTCGAGCAGGGCCAGGTCGTCGGCGTCCTCCACCTCGCCCTGCGGCAGCAGCCGGGCCGCCTTCAGGTCGAGCAGGGTGGCGGCGACGACGATGAACGAGCTGGTCTGGTCGAGGTCCCAGGCGCCCGTGCCCTGGCTGGCCTGCATCTGCCGGATGTGCGCCACGAACTCGTCGGTGACCTGGGAGAGCGCGACCTCGGTGACATCCAGCTTGTGCCGGGAGATCAGTTGCAGCAGCAGGTCGAACGGGCCGGAGAAGTTGGTCAGGTGGACGGTGAACTCCTCCTGCGCCGACAGCAGGCTCACGGTGCGCCGAGGCCGCGAACCAGGTCGGAATCACCCCCGCGCGCGGCGAGGTCGGCCATGGCCAGCCCGATCGCGGTGCGGACGATCCGGCCGCGGTCGACCGCGACACCGTGCTGGGCGCGCAGCGTGAGCCGGGCCTGTTCGAGCGCGAGCAGCTCGTCGCTGCTCACGTAGACGGTGATCTTCTCCTCGTGCCGGACCCGTCCCGAGCCCTGCGGGGTCGGGGCCTCCTCGACCGGGGACGCGGGCGGGACCGGTGCCGGCGCGACGGCCTCGGGAACCGACGTGGGCCGGAACAGCTCCGAGGCACCCGGCAGTCCTACACGCCGGGGCATCGGGCGAGCACCTCCCTGGCGAGCATGCGGTAGGCGGAGGCCCCCGGCGACGACGAGGCGTAGGTGGTGATCGGCTCACCGGCCACCGTGGTCTCGGGGAACTTGATCGTGCGCCGGATCACGGTGTGGAACACCGTGTCGCCGAACGCCTGCACGACGCGTTCCAGCACCTCGCGGCTGTGCAGCGTGCGGGCGTCGAACATGGTGCCGAGAATGCCGAGCACCTCGAGTTCGGGGTTCAGCCGGTCCTGCACCTTGTCGATGGTGTCGGTGAGCAGCGCGATGCCGCGCAGGGCGAAGAACTCGCACTCCAGGGGCATGATCACCTTGTCGGACGCGGTCAGCGCGTTCACGGTGAGCAGGCCGAGCGACGGTGCGCAGTCGATCAGGATCACGTCGTAGCTGTGCCGCACCCGGGTCAGCACCCGGCGCAGGGTCTGCTCGCGGGCCACCTCGGAGACGAGCTGCACCTCGGCCGCGGACAGGTCGATGTTGGACGGGAGCAGGTCCATCCCGTCCACCACGGTCGGCGTGATCACGTCCTCCGCGGCGGTGTGCTTGTTCAGCAGCAGGTCGTAGACGCTGGTCTCCAGGGTGTGCGGGTTCACCCCCAGCCCCACCGACAGCGAGCCCTGCGGGTCGAAGTCGACCAGGAGCACCTTGCGTCCGGTCTCGGCCAGCGCCGCGCCCAGGTTGATCGTGGTGGTGGTCTTGCCGACCCCGCCCTTCTGGTTGCACATGGCGATGATCAGGGCCCGCTTGGGCTTGGCGGGGTCCGGCGCGGTGGGTTCGGGCAGGTCCGGCAACGGGCGCCCGGTGGGCCCGAGCTCGCCTGCGTCCAGCAGGGGCTCGGGATCGACGAGGGCCGGGGTATCGAGGTTGCTCACGTCGGTGATCCTAGGCCGAAATGTCGACAAGTCTCCTCCGACGCGCCGCTGCGCCGGATGGGTTCAGCCGCGGCGCAGCGTGATCTCCGCCAGCACCGGCAGGTGGTCCGACGGCAGCGCCTCGGCCGCGAAGTACGGGTGGCCGTCGATCGTCCGGACGCCCGGTCCGGTGACCACCTCCCACCCGTGCACCCGGACCAGCGGGCCGGCCCACATCTGGTCGTAGCGCATGCCATTGGTACGGATCGCCCGGTAGCGCCAGCGGTTGTCCACCCGGGCGCCGAAGCCGCTCCAGGACGCCGCGTGCGGAACCGCGCTCTGCTCGTCGGCCAGTTCGGCGACCTCCTCCAGGCCCGCGCCGGAGAGCAGGTCCATCGGGGCGCGGAAGAGCGTCCTGCGCTCGTCGGTGCGCAGGTTGAAGTCGCCGACCAGGAGCATCGGGGTGCGCCAGCCGGGGTTCAGGCTGCGCAGGCGGTCCAGGATGATCCGCGCCTCGCGCAGGCGCGCCTTCGCCCGCGAGCGGATCTGGATCGGGTCGAGGTGGGTGTTGGCGAGCAGCAGTTCGCGTCCGGTCGAACGCTGGGTGAGCCGGACCCAGGTCAGGTAGCGGTGGTAGTAGGTGGAGCTGATCAGCCGTCCGCCGGGCTGGCCGATCCGCCACCGGTCCTCCTTCACCAGGAAGGGCAGGTTGTGCTGCGCGAGCACCGGGGTGTACGCAGGCAGCAGCGGGGCGAGCCGGTCCAGTGGCCGCCCTCCCCCGACCATCCGTTCGTTCTCCTGGATCGCCACGATCTCCGGGTCGGCGAACGTGATCCACGCGGCCAGGGACGGCAGCCGGTTGGCCAGGTCGACCGATCGCGCCGGCACCGCTGACCGGTAGTCGGCCGCGCTGCGGCGCCCGGTCAGGGTGTTCCAGGTCATCACCCGACTGGTCGCAACCGCCCGTTCTCCGGGCGTGACCGGCGAGGGCAGCGGCGCGACGTACGGGCCGGACGGGCCCGGGGCGATCACCGGGCTGGACGGCACCGGCGGTGCCGTGCCCGCGCCGGAACTCGCATCAGCCAGGGGCGGGATCCCGGCGGACGATGTCGGGAGCGCGGTACAGCCCGCCATCGCCGCCAGCCCGGCGAGGAGCACGCTGCGACGGTCAAGCACACTCCGACTCTAGCTCGGACGCCGTTCCCGGCCGCCGTGCCGAAGGGCCCCTCCAGCGCTCAGCGGGCCCTCGGGTGGGCCGAGAGGAACACCTCCCGCAGGTGCTCCACGGTGACGAGCGTGTAGATCTGGGTGGTGGTCACCGAGGCGTGGCCGAGCAGTTCCTGCACCACCCGGACGTCCGCGCCGCCGTCGAGCAGGTGGGTCGCGAACGAGTGCCGCAGGGTGTGCGGGGAGACCTCGACGCCGAGGTGGGCCGCCTCGGCCGCCTTCTGCAGCACGCCGTACGCGCTCTGCCGGCTGAGCCGCTGGCCCCGGCTGTTCAGCAGCAGGGCCGGGGACGGCCGGGCCGACGCCTGCGCGAAGCCGGGGCGGCCACGGACCAGCCATGCCTCGACGGCCTTCCGCGCGTACGAACCGACCGGCACCAGCCGTTCCTTGCGGCCCTTGCCGAACAGGCGCAGCCCGGCGTCCGGGTCGGCGAGCATCGCGGTCACGTCGTCGACGTCGAGCCCGACGATCTCCGAGACGCGCCCGCCGGTGCCGTAGAGCAGCTCGAGCAGTGCCGCGTCGCGCAGCCCCATCGGGGTGTCCACCTGCGGGGTGTCCAGCAGGGCCTGCACCTGCGCGATGTCGAGCGCCTTGGGCAGGTTGCGTCCGGTCTTCGGCGGCTTCACGGCCGCCGCCGGGTTGTCCGGGGTGAGGCCCTCGGCCGCGGCGAAGCGGTGCAGCGAGCGGACGGCGACCAGGCTGCGGGTGGCGCTGGCCGACGAGAGCGGCGCGTGGCCGTCCGTGGGGGCCTGCAGGGACGCGAGGAAGGCCGACACGTCCGCGTCCGCGACCCCCGCCGGGTCGTCGATGCCGCGGGCGGTGAGGAAGGCGGTGTACCGGGCCAGGTCGCGCCGGTAGGCCGCGACGGTGTGCACCGAGGCGCCCCGCTCCACGGTCAGGTGGTCCAGGAAGCCGCGGACGAGCTTCTCCACCGGGGTGCGGGACGTGCGCGCCGGGATCCCGGCGTCCGCCGGGATGGCGGTGGGGTC
>JBDHZJ010000103.1:0-7148 GCA_039811825.1 Propionicimonas sp. | reverse complement strand
TAGGGGGACGCCTCGCCCGTGCGGACGAACGCGCGCGCCGACCCGGTGGCGACCTTGAAGTCCTCGTGGGGCACCAGCTCGGGCTCACCCACCAGCGTCCGGACGAGGTCGAGCGCGGCCGGGTTCGCGTCCACCACCTCGCGCGCCATCACCGCACCCTCCAGCGCGAGTTCACCGACGACCGCCCGCAGCACGTCGGCGAACGACGGGACGCCGAGCACCACCGCCAGGTCGACCACCTCCACGCCGTCCGGGCGCGGCAACCCGCAGTCCCCCACCACGATCGTGTGGGTGTGGCCCAACTCGGCCAGCACCCGGGCCAGCTGGGCGTTCAGCACTCCACCCCTGAGCATCAGCGCAACTCCCTCATCCCGGCGTAGGACGCCGCCGCCCCACTCGCCTGCACCGCGACCGCCGCAGCCCGCGCGCCGTGCGCAAGCCCCTCGGCGAGGTCTCCGCCACGGCCGAGCACCGTCGCCAGGCCGCCCACGAAGGCGTCCCCGGCCCCGGTGGTGTCGACCACCCGCTCCACCTGCTCCGCCGGCCGGGCGTACCGCTCCCCCGTTGCCGTGCCCGCGACCGCCCCGGCCGCTCCGAGCGTGACCACGACGCTGGCCGGGCCGAGTTCCAGCAGCCGGTCGACGAGGTCGGCCTCCGCCACGTCGGCACCGAGCAGGAACGCCGCCTCGGTCTCGTTCACGACCAGCGGGTCGCACGCCGCCAGCACCCCGGCGTCCAGCGGCGCGGCCGGGGCAGCGTTGAGCAGGAACCGGATACCCCGTGCGCGACACTCGCCGGCCACGAAGGCCACCGCCTCCAGCGGCACCTCCAGTTGCATCACCACCAGCGCGGCATCCCGCCAGCGCTCCTCGCAGCCACGCAGGAAGTCCGGCGTGACCTGCCCGTTCGCGCCGGCGGTGACGATGATCGAGTTCTCCCCGTCCGGGGTCAGGATGATCAGCGCGACGCTCGTCGGCGTGGCCACCCGGCCCAGCCCGGACGCGTCCGCGCCCGCCTCGGCGAGCGCGGTGGCCAGCAGGTCGCCGTACGCGTCGTGGCCCACGCAGCCCAGGAACGCCACGTCCGCGCCCATCAGCGCGGCGGCGATCGCCTGGTTCGAGCCCTTGCCTCCCGGGGTCACCGCCAGTTCCGAGCCGGTCACGGTCTCTCCGCCCACCGGACGCCGGTCCACGTGCACCACCAGGTCGGCGTTCGCCGACCCCACCACCACGACGCCGGCCATCACTGCCCCAGGGCGAGGATCGCGTGGGCCGTGGCCGAGTCGGTGACCAGCCGGTTGACGTAGCCGGCCCGTGCCGCCGCGGTGATGCCCTTCGCCTTCGACGCCCCGACCGCGACGCCGATCGCGTACGGCACCCGGAGCAGGTCCTCCAGTTGCATCGAGATCACCCGGTCCGAGCCGGAGTACAGCACCTGCGCGCCGTGCTCGTCGAAGGTCCGGTTGCTGATGTCGGCCTCCGCCGTCCTCAGGTCGGCGATCGCCCGCTTCATCACCATCGGCAGGGACGAGCGCACCCGCGGCGGCTGTCCGATGCCGAGCAGCGCGCACTTCGCCTGCCGCCACAGTTCCGTCACCCGCTTCACCCCGGGATCCTCCTGGAGCAGCTCGTACAGCGCCTCCGTCGGCTGCACCGGGGCGTGCAGCAGCACCGGCGAGGCGCCGGCGTTCACCGCCAGCAGCCGGGTGATCTCGTTGGTCTGGTAGAACTCCTCCGGCTCGTCCATGCCCCCGACGGTCGGCGCCACGAGCACCCCGGGCAACGGCACGAGCCGCTCGTGGGCGAGCCCCAGCATGGTCGCACCGGAACTCACCAGCAGCGCGTCGCCCGCGTGCAGCTGGGCCTCCTCCAGCAGCTTCGACACCGCCGGCGCCAGCACGGCCCCCGGCAGCGCGTTGAGCACGTTCGGGGTGACCACGACCCGGCGCAGGCCGAGGTGTTCCTTCAGCTGCGCGGCCAGGGAATCCAGTTCGCCGGCGGCCGGATCGCGCACCTCGATGTGCACCACGCCACAGGCCCTGGCCTCGGCCAGCAGCCGGCTCACCGTCGCCCGGCTGATGCCGAGCAACTCGCTGATCTCCTGCTGGTTGCGGTCCTCCTCGTAGTAGAGGCGGGCGCCGCGATAGAGCATGTCCGCGGGGAACCTCATCGACGCCCCCGCTTCGCCGTTCTCGCCTCGTCGAGCCACCGTCTCTCCTCCCCGCGGAGGAATTCAAGCACACGTCCAGCAACTTCCTGCATGGTCACAACTCTATAACGTCCTGAACAAACGTTCTAGACAAATGTTCACAGCTCGTCTAGCCTTCCTGATCGAAGCCACCGGGTGCGCAGCCGGATCCGGAACGGAACGGCTTCCTGACGAGGGCATCCAGAGAGGGAGAGCCAGATGTCGACGACCGAGACGAAGAGCACCGAGGCCCCGGCCCGGCGCGCCGGGCGCTCCTCGCGCCTCCCGGCGATCATCGCGGCGGCGATCGGCGTGGCACTGCTCGTCGCGATGGCCGCCAGCACGAAGTGGCTCACCGCCGCCCAGGTGGACGAGCTCACTCCCAAGCCGTTCAGCGCCACCGAGTTCGCTGCGGAGAAGTTCGGCGAGATCCAGGCCTACGTCACCGCCAACGCCGTGGACGTGACCGAGCTCGTCCCCGCGCTCGCCGAGGACGCGAACGCCGCCGGCCAGAAGTACGGCGTCGACTCCGGCAGCGGCAAGTACACGATCCCGGTCAAGGCCACCGCGACCGTCGCCTCGGTCGACGAGTCGTTCATCCTGCTCGACACCCCCGACCTCAAGGACTGGAAGATCCGCGTCCCGATCAGCACGACGATGAACGGCACCCCGATCCGCGACGTCACCGGCACCATCCACTTCGGCGACTTCACCGACCAGTCGACCTACCAGAGCGTCTCCGCCGCGTTCAAAGAGACCGCCCAGCAGGAGGTGGTGGCGAAGCTCGACACCGGCTCGCTGAAGGGCACCGAGATCACCGTCTACGGCGCCTACGCCACCGGCGGCCCCGACGGCCAGATCCTGATCCAGCCCGTCCAGATCGAGGTGCACGGATGAGCACGGCCACCATCGAGACGCCCGCCCCGACCACCGAGGCCGACGAGGTCGTGCTGGTCGCCAACGACATCGTCAAGACCTACGGCGTGACCCAGGCGCTCAAGGGCGTCAACTTCGAGGTCCGCCGCGGCAAGGTCACCGTCCTGTTCGGCGAGAACGGCGCCGGCAAGTCCACGCTGATGAAGATCCTCGCCGGCATCGAGCAGCCCACGGCCGGACACCTGGTGCTCGACGGCGAACCGGTGCACCTGAAGTCGTCCACCGACGCGCTCTCCCGCGGCATCGCGATCATCCACCAGGAACTCAGCCTGTTCCCGAACCTCAGCGTGCGCGACAACATCTTCGTCGGACGCGAGCTGCTCAACGCCACCGGTACCGTCGACTACCGCGCCGAGGACGAGGTCACCCGCACCCTGCTGGAGCGCCTCGAACTCGACGTCGCCACCAGCACCCCCGTCGAGAAGCTGCGGCTGGGCCAGCAGCAACTGGTCGAGATCGCCCGGGCGCTGGAGGCGAACGCCCGCATCCTGATCATGGACGAGCCGACGTCCGCCCTGTCGGCCAGCGAGGTCGACGTGCTGTTCCGGGTGATCCGGGACCTCACCGCCCGCGGCGTCGCAATCATCTACATCTCCCACCACCTCGAAGAGGCCATCGAGATCTCCGACTACGCGGTGGTGTTCCGCGACGGCGAGCTCGTCGCCACCGCCGACGCCAGGCAGATCGACCTGCCCTGGGTGGTCTCGAAGATGGTCGGCCGCGAGGCCGGCTACGACTTCCGCGACCAGGAGCGCAGCTACGGCGACGTCGTGCTCGACATCGAGAACGCGGTCGTCGCCAGCCCGGACGGCGGCGGCAAGCTGTCCGTCGACGGCGTCTCCATCCAGGTCCGCGCCGGCGAGATCGTCTGCCTCTACGGCCTGATGGGCGCCGGGCGCACCGAGCTGATGGAGGCCCTGTCCGGGCGCGACCAGTTCGCGGCCGGCGAGGTCCGGCTGAACGGACGCAGCGTGCTCCCGCTCGGCGTCCGGCAGCGGATCGCCGCCGGGCTCGGCCTGGTGCCCGAGGACCGGCAGCGGGACGGCCTGGTGCAGATCCTCAGCGTCGGACGCAACCTCTCGCTGTCCAGCATCGGCCGCTTCTCGAGGAACTTCCTGCTCGGCCGCGGCACCGAACGCGAACTGGTCGCCGAGAAGATCCAGCAGGTGCGGGTGAAGGCCTACGGCCCGGAGGCGCCGATCACCTCGCTGTCCGGCGGCAACCAGCAGAAGGTCGTGATCGGCCGGGTGCTGATGACCCGTCCGGACGTGATCCTGCTCGACGAGCCCACCCGCGGCATCGACGTCGGCGCCAAGGGCGAGATCTTCGCGCTGCTGTTCGAGCTGGCCAGGCAGGGCCTGGCCGTGCTGTACGTCACCTCAGAGGTGGGCGAGGCGCTGACCGCCTCCCACCGGATCATCGTCATGCGGAAGGGCCGCATCGTCCGCGAGTTCGATCCGCGCACCGCAACCCGTGAGGAGGTCATGGCCGCCTCGGGCGAGGCCGTCGACGACTCCGCACAGACCGAAGGGAACCCGTCGTGACCACCCAAGCCTCCACCTCCGTCCGCCGCGGGCTGCTCGGCCGGCTCGACTGGGGCACCGTGCTCGTCGAGGGCCGCGCGCTGATCGGCCTGCTGCTGATCATGGCGATCTTCACCGCGCTGAGCCCCAACTTCCTCGCGCCGGAGAGCCTGATCCTGATGACCCGGCACGTGGCGATGAACGCGCTGCTGGCGCTCGGCATGCTGCTGGTCGTCCTGAACGGCGGCATCGACCTGTCGGTGGGCTCCACCGTCGGCCTGACCGGCGTGGTCGCCGGCCTGATGCTGCGCGGCGTGACCATCCCCGGCATCGGCGTCACCGCCTACGCCCCGGTCTGGGTGATCATCATCGTGGCCGTCGCCGTCGGCGCCCTGGTCGGCTGGGTGAACGGCCTGGTGATCACCCGCTGGAAGGTCGCCCCGTTCATCGCCACCCTCGGCATGCTCAACGTCGCCCGCGGCATCGCGCTGCTCGGCACCGACGGCGTCCCGATCACCGACGAGCTGAAGGGCAACCCGAACCTCGGCAACACCGGGTTCATCGAGGCGCTCGCCGGCGCACCGCTGGGCATCCCGATGCCGGTGTGGGTGATGATCGTGTTCGCGATCGCCTTCTCGATCCTGGTCAACCGCACCCCGTTCGGCCGCTGGCTCTACGCCATGGGCGGCAACGCCCGCGCCGCGAAGCTCTCCGGCGTCCCGGTGCTCCGCACCGAGACCTGGATCTACGTGATCTCGGGCATCTGCGCGGCGGCGGTCGGCCTCCTGCTCACCGCGGACCTGCCGGCGGCCACGCCGCGGGCCGGTGAGTCCTACGAACTGAACGCGATCGCCGCGGTCGTGATCGGCGGCGCGTCGCTCGCCGGCGGACGCGGCACGGTGCGCGGCACCATCATCGGCGCCTTCCTGGTCGGCTTCCTGGTCGACGGACTGGTCCTGATCGGGCTGTCGGTCTTCTGGCAGCAGATCATCAAGGGCGCCGTGATCATCCTCGCCGTCGCCCTCGACCAGATGCAGCAGTCCCTCCAGGCCCGGTCCGCCATGAAGCGCGCGGCCCAGGCCTCCCTCGCGGACCGGGCGACCCCGGTATCCGCCAAGTAAGCGGCCACCCCGGCCTCCAACGAGTGAACGAAAGGAACTCGTATGTTCAAGAAACTGGGCGCACTGATCATCGCTGGGATGACCGCCCTTGCCCTGTCGGCGTGCAGCAGCGCCAGCCCGACCGCGAGCTCGAGCGGCGGTGCGGCGTCCGGCGGCGCCGGTGGCGGCACGATCGCGATCATCACCGTCGACATCGCCAACCCGTTCTGGAAGGCGGAGGTCGAGGCCGCGCAGTCCAAGGCGACCGAGCTGGGCTACGAGACCACGGTCGACGCCCACCAGAACGACCCTGACAAGCAGCAGCAGTACATCGACGGCGCGATCGCCAAGAAGGTGGACGCGATCCTGCTCGACCCGGCCGGCGCGAAGGAGTCGGTGGGTGCGGTGCAGAAGGCGACCGACGCCGGCATCCCGGTGTTCCTGATCAACGCCGAGATCACCGAGCAGGGCATCGCCAAGAGCCAGATCGTCTCCAACAACGCCCAGGGCGCCACCATCGGCGCCGAGTACTGGGTGAAGCAGATGGGCGGCAAGGGCAAGTACGTCGAGCTGTTCGGCCAGCCCACCGACAACAACGCCCACGTGCGCTCGGACGCCTACCACCAGGTGATCGACCAGTACCCGGACCTGGAGCTGGTGCAGACCGAGACGGCGAACTGGGACCGCGCGCAGGGCAAGCAGAAGATGGAGATCATGCTGCAGGCGCACCCGGACATCACCGGGGTGATCTCCGGCAACGACGAGATGGCCCTCGGCGCGATCTCCGCGCTGAAGGACGCCGGTAAGCTCGACAAGGTGACGGTGCTCGGCTTCGACGGCTCCGGCGACGCGGTGAGCGCGGTCAAGGACGGCTCGCTGGTGGCCACCGTGCTGCAGCCGATCGTGGACGCCACCAAGCTGGCCATCACCCAGATCGACAGCTTCCTGAAGACCGGCGAGACCGGTGCCGCCACCGAGAAGCAGTCCCTGGACTGCGTGCTGATCACCACCGAGAACGCGGACCAGTTCAAGGACTTCGTCCCGGTCGGCTGATCGCCGGTACCCCACCACACCCGGCTGCGCGGCGGATCCCCTCCCCCGCCGCGCAGCCCTACGAAGGAGAAGAACGAATGGGATTCCGGATCGCCGTCGGCTGTGATGATGCCGGCCTGGAGTACAAGGAGATCATCAAGGCCGATCTGGCCGCGGACCCGCGGGTCGAGTCGGTGATCGACGTCGGCGTCCACGCGGGCGAGCACACCGCCTACCCCCACGTCGGCGTCGCCGGCGCCCGGGAGGTGGCCGAGGGCCGCGCCGACCGCGCGCTGCTGATCTGCGGGACGGGCATGGGCGTCGCGATGGCGGCCAACAAGGTGCCCGGGATCCGGGCGTCCGTCGCCCA
>JBDHZJ010000102.1:0-7177 GCA_039811825.1 Propionicimonas sp. | reverse complement strand
CGGCGTTGGCCTTCGATTTCACCAACGGGTTCCATGACACAGCGAACGCCATGGCCACCTCGATCGCAACGAAGGCGTTGAGCCCGAAGGCAGCCGTCACCCTCTCGGCCATCCTGAATCTGGTCGGCGCCTTCCTCTCCGTCGAGGTCGCCATCACCGTCACCAACGCCGTGATCCGGATCCAGAACCCCGACGGTACTCCCATCCCGGCGCTGATGGCGGACGACGGCTACGGCCTGCTGCTGATCCTGATGGCGGGCCTGGCCGGCGCGATCATCTGGAACATCCTGACCTGGCTGTGGGGGTTGCCCTCGAGTTCCTCGCACGCCCTGTTCGGCGGCCTGATCGGGGCCACGATCGCCAGCATGGGCTGGGGCGGCGTCAAGTGGATCGGCGACGGCGCGAAGCTCGACGGGGTCATCGGCAAGGTGATCCTGCCGGGAGTGCTGTCGCCCGTCGTCGCCATCATCGTGGCGATGGTCGGCACCTGGCTGGTGTTCAAGATCACCGAGGGCGTCGCCCAGCGCTACCAGGAGAGCGGCTTCCGCTGGGGCCAGATCGGCACCGCGTCCCTGCTCTCCCTCTCCCACGGCACCAACGACGCCCAGAAGACGATGGGCGTCGTGACCCTGGCCCTGATCGCCTCCGGCTACTGGACCGACCCCACCGCGATCCCGGTCTGGGTGAAGATCGCCTGCGCTGTCGCCATCGCCTCCGGCACCTACATCGGCGGCTGGCGGATCATCCGCACCATGGGCAAGGGCCTCGTCGAGATCCTGTCCCCGCAGGGCATGGCCGCAGAAAGCGCCTCGGCCGCGGTCATCCTCACCTCGAGCCAGCTCGGTTTCGCCCTCTCCACCACCCACGTCTGCACCGGTTCGATCCTCGGCTCTGGCCTCGGCCGCAAGGGCGCGACCGTCCGCTGGCGAGTGGCCGGACGGATGGGTCTGGCCTGGCTGACCACGCTGCCGCTGGCCGGCCTGGTCGGCGCGGCGATGTGGTGGATCGGCCACCTCATCGGAGGTACAACCGGCGCGTTCGTCGTGTTCGGCATCATGTGCCTGGCCGCCGTGTACATGTGGTGGCAGTCCCGACGCAACCCGATCAGCCCCCACAACGTCAACGACGAGTGGGTCGACGGGGACAGCAGCGGCACCGACTCCGAGGTGCCGGTCTCCGAGGCGGTGCACTGATGCAACAGCTCTGGGCGGCCCTGGACGGGGCCTGGCGCGTGCTCCTGGTGGGCCTGGTCCTCGGCGCGGGACTCCCTGCGATCTTCGCCCTGGGCGTGCGGTCGCTCGCGTGGGGCACCGGCGGCGAGGCCGCGATCCACGACGACGGCGTCGAACGGAAGCCCCACCCGCTGGGCCGGGTGCTCGCCGTGGTCCTGTTCGCGATCGTCGTACTGGCGGTGCTCGCCGGGCTCGGCTACATCATCGCCCACGGCATGGGCTGGACGGTCACCTTCAACGGCATCGTCCCGGTCTTCACGAAGAAGGGCTGAGCACCACCGGCTGCAGGCCGGCGGCCGAGACCGCCTGCTGCATGTCCTGCGCCACCCGGGCGAGCAGCGCGCGCGCCCGCAGGCCGACGTGAGCCCGGATCATCGACTCCGGCAGCGGCTGGACGGCGATCCGGCTGCCCACCCCGCCCAGCACGAGCGGCAGCGTGTAGCCGACCGAGGACGGGAAGCTCGCCAGCTGGGTGGCCACGGGCCCCCGGCGCAGCTCGATCTCCAGCGGCACCTTCGGCCGTACGATCCGCAGCCCCGTCCGCAGCGAGAGGTCCCGCAGCTTGTCGGGATGCTCACGCCGGTGCGCGAAGTAGCGTCCGGCCGCGCCCTGCTGCCCGGCGAGCCGCGCCACCGCATCCAGGTAGGCGTCGGAGTCGACCACGCCGGTCTCCACGAGCGAGGAGCCGACCACGTCCACCCCGCGCAGCAGCCGGGGCGGGCCGAACCGGCGCCGCGTCCAGTCGTAGCCGTGGTGCTCGACCCGGCTGCCCGGCAGCGCGGTGACGCTCATCACCGTGAACAGCTGCAGGTGGGCGCGGGACAGGAACCTGCGCGCGTGGTGGGCCAGCGGCACCCGGGCCGCGCCGAGGCCCGCGTGCCAGCGCCGCAGCGGCTCGCCGCCGGCCAGTTGGGCGGCGAACTCCAGCGTGGCCGTGCCGTCGTCGACCACCACCACCTCGCCGGGCCGTGCGAACGGCAGAAGGGCCTGGACCATGCCCGAGAACGGGTCGCCGATCACCAGCCGGCGGGCGCCGGCCACGACCGGCCGCAGCTGCGCCAGCGTCCGCACCCGGGCCACGGCGGACGCCCGCGGCGCGTGCCAACTCAGTGCGATGCCCTCCTCCTCGGCGAAGTCGCCCATCGAGCGCAGTTGCTCGACCGTGACCCGATCGGCGGGAGTGAGCACCGCGAGGTGCGTGCGTGCGGCGGTGCCCTCGCTGTGGCACCACTCGAGCACGTGCAGGAACTGGGCCGGGCTCTCGACCAGCGCCAGCGTGTCGGTGCGCATGCGGGGCTCCGTGCTCATGCCACCCGGTCCGGTCCCGCCTGCGCGGCCTCGGCGACCACGCCGGGCACCCGGCGCAGCTTCTTCATCGCGGTGAGTTCGCCCGGGTAGACCTGCTTCACGCCGTCGCCCAGGGACTCCTCGATCACCCGGATGTCGCGGACGAGGCGCCGCATGCCCTCCGGTTCGACGGACGCGGACTGGTCCGAGCCCCACATCGCCCGGTCGAGGGTGATGTGCCGCTCCACCATGCAGGCGCCCAGCGCCACGGCGCACAGCGTGGTCTGCAGGCCGACCTCGTGCCCGGAGTAGCCGATCGGCACGTTCGGGTACTCGGCCTCGAGGGTGTTGATCACCCGCAGGTTCAGCTGCTCCGCCGGCGCCGGGTAGGTGCTGGTGGCGTGCAGCAGCACGATGTTGCGACTGCCCAGCACCTCGACGGCGTGCCGGATCTGCTCGGGGGTGGACATGCCGGTGGACAGGATCACCGTCCGTCCGGTCGCCCGCAGCGCGCGCAGCAGGGCGTCGTCGGTGAGGCTCGCCGAGGCCACCTTGAACGCGGGCGGGTTGAACGCGCCGAGGAAGTCGACGCTCTCGGTGTCCCACGGCGAGGCGAACCAGTCGATGCCGACCTCGCGGCAGTACTCGTCGACCTGGCGGTACTGCTCGGCGTCGAACTCGACCCGGCGCCGGTACTCGATGTAGGTCATCCGGCCCCACGGGGTGTCGCGCTCGAGTTCCCACTGGTCGCGGGGGGTGCACACCTCGGGGGTGCGCTTCTGGAACTTGACCGCGTCCATGCCCGCGGCCTTCGCCTGGTCGATCAGCGCCAGCGCGGTGCGCAGGTCGCCGTTGTGGTTGATGCCGATCTCGCCGATCACGTAGACCGGCTGGCCGGGTCCGACCAGCCGTTCGCCGATCCGGCGCAGCCTGGGGTTGAAGCTCACAGTTGGTCCTCCTCAAGGATCCACGAGGCGATCTCGCGGACGGCTCCGTGCCCTCCCGGCACGGTGGTGACGGTGCGGGCGGCCGCCCGCACCGATGCGTGGGCCGAGGCGACCGCCACCGGCCAGCCGACCTGCGCGAAACAGGGCAGGTCGTTGACGTCGTTGCCGAGGTACAGGACGCGGCCCGGCGCCAGCCGCCGTTCGTCCAGCCACAGCGCGAGTTCCTCGCCCTTGGCCGGGATGCCGTGGCGGCACTCGACGCCGAGCTTGGCCGCCCGCGCCGCGACGACCGGGTTCACCTCGGTCGACAGGATCAGCACCGGCAGGCCGGCCCGGCGCATCGCGGCAACGCCCATACCGTCGCCGCGATGCACCGCGACCCGTTCGGTGCCGTCCGCGCCCAGCCAGGCGCGGTCGTCGGTCTGCGTGCCGTCGAAGTCGAGCACGACCGCGTCGACGTCGCCGGGGATGGGCCGGGTGCGGGCGTCGAGCAGGGGGATCAACGCCCGCGCCCGGTCCAGGTCGGCCGGCTCGTCGATCTCCAGCACCCGGGCGGGATCGGTCGGCACGGCCACGGTACGTCCGAAGAACCTCCGGCCGGACGCGGCGAAGCCGTCGGCGCGCATGGCGTACGCGGCGCCGGTCTCCAGCCACTCCGGCTCACGGTCCTGCCGGCGCTGCCGGCCCCGCGAGTCGTGGTTGACGCCGGTGGCGGCGCCCGCGTCGCGCCAGAGGAAGCCGTGGAACGACGCGGCGGTGAAGGCGGTGTCGGCGCCGTCGTCCAGGACCGCGGCCACGGCGGCGTCCAGGTCGCCGGCGGTCAGGAACGGGCTGGTGCACTGCACGAGCACGACCACCGCGAGGTCCTCGGCGTGGTCGCCGTAGAGCACCTCGACCGCGTGGGTGAGGGCGGACTCGCTGGAGGCGTGGTCGTCGGACAGCTCGGGTGGACGCCGCACCGCGATCGCGCCGGCGGCGGTGGCAGCGGCGGCGATCGCCGGATCGTCGGTGGAGACGGCGACCGCACTGATGCGTCCGGCTGCCTGGGCGGCCCGGATCGCACGCACCACGAGCGGCACCCCGCCGACCCGGGCGAGGTTCTTGCCGGGGACGCCCTTCGACCCACCGCGGGCGGGGATCACGGCCAGCACGTCGCCGCGTCCGGGGCCGGCGGTGGTGCCGGGGGGTGTGCTCGTCCTGGTCACAACCCGCACGCTAGGCAGGCCGGGCAGCAGGCAGGACACGGTCAGTCCACCAGTCGGTGAACGGTCGGGGAACATTGCGAGGCGCCCGGCGTTGACCCCGGGCAGAGGGTCGTGCCACGTTGGAGGTACGGGCGCCGCGGGGTGCCCGGATCGGAGGCGACGATGCCCAGCCAGGCCGAGGTGGACGAACTGAAGCGGCGGATCGCGGAACTCGAGGCGGAACTGGCCGAGGCCAGGCAGGCCCATGCCAAGCTCCTGCAGGAAGAGGTGAAGTCCGACCAGGCCTGGGGCGAGTTCAACCCCGGCTGAGTCGTCGGATCACGCGGGCTTGCCGAACACCTCCTCGAGGATGGGGGCGAGCTTGGCGTTGTACTTGTCGGCCATCGACAGCAGCCAGCCCTCGTCGTGGCCGCCCTGGGCGATCGTGAAGTACCGGGTCTCGGCGATGATCAGGTTGTCGATCCGGGCGTAGGCGTGGTCGGTGTCGACGGTGAGGTCGCTGTCCGGGGAGCCGAGGTAGTCGACCGGGACGTCGGAGCGCACCACCAGCATGCCCTTCCGGATCCGTTCGAGTTCGCTCCACATCAGCACGGGCCGGGTCTTCGCCGCGTTCACGAAGGTCGAGCGCCACTCCGCGGCGTCCAGGAACTGGCCCCGTTGCCGCTGCCCGTTGACGGCGTTCGCCAGGACCACCAGCCCGCCGAACCGCGGGATGCCCACAGGGACGTCCTTGATCCACGGCACCGGGACGCCGAACACGTCGGTGAGCACGTCGTTCATGTCCACCGGGGTCGCGATCATGATGACGCGGCGCAGGTCGATCACCGGCGAATCGACGACGACCGGCTGCGAGGCGATGTCCTCGGCCGCGATGCCGCCGAAGCTCGCGCCGAGGAAGACCACCGGCTTGCGCTGACCCGTCGGTGTGACCGTCGCGATCGCGTCCGCGACCGAGCGCGCCGAGGCCTCCGCGTCGTAGGTGCGGCCGTACCAGTGGTACATGACGCAGCCGCCGAGGCGTTCGACCAGGTCCTGGATCATGTTCGCCTGGTACTGGCTGCCGGTCATCCCGGTACCGCTGAAGGTGAGTACGACGAACCGGCTCTCGCGGCACTGCTCGACCAGGGCCGGGTCGACGGCGGTCGTGCGCGCGGTGCGCTCGGGGTACAGCGCCCAGGTGATCGAGTGGTCGACCACGCTCGTGGTTGGGGCGTCCGGCGGATCGACCGCCCACGACCGGGCCGCGTCGAGCCCGAGGATCGCTGCGGACGCCAGCACCGCGCCGGCCACCGTCCATGCCGTGAAGCGGAGCCAATGGCGCGCAAAACGTACCCGTGCGGGTCGACGCATCCAGCACACCCCCCCTCCACCCGACGGTACTTCCAGAGTACGTCCGTCCGGCGCCGCGCCGGGTAGCTTTGGAGCATGAGCCCGCGTGTCACCGCCTGCCCCGCCTGCGGCACCAGGAACCGCGTCCCGGTCTCCTCCAAGGGCCGCCCGCAGTGCGCGTCGTGCCACGCGGCGCTGCCCTGGCTCGTCGACGCGGGCGACGACAACCTGGCCGCGGCACTGGCCACGAACCAGCTCGTGCTGATCGATCTCTGGGCTCCGTGGTGCGGCCCGTGCCGAATGGTCGCGCCGGTGCTGGAGCGCCTGTCCGTCCGCTATGCCGGACAGGTCAAGGTGGTCAAGGTGAACGTCGACCACAACCCCCGCGCCGCGGCCCGCTTCGACGCGCAGAGCATCCCGACGCTCGCCATGGTGCGCAACGGGAAGACGGTGGCACGCGTGGTCGGCGCCCAGCCCGAGCCCGCGCTCGCCAAGCGGATCGACGCCCTCCTCGCCACCTGACGCGGAACGGGGACGGTTCTTGTTCCCCGTCGCCCGACGGACCGGGTTGGGGACGGTTCCTGACTCGGTCCACTTCCTGAGAATGGACTGAGTAAGGAACCGTCCCCAACTTGGTCCGGGTCAGGTGAGCAGGAGGACGAGCGCGAGGCCGGCCAGCGCGAGCAGCGAGACGGCGACGGCGGCGACGATCACCCAGAAGGCCTGTCGGCGACGGTGCGTGGCGAGGCGGCGGGCGAGCTCGTCGCCGTCCGCGTGCAGAGCGGGTGCGGTCGCGGACGGCGGCTCCGCGGGTGCGGGGGCCGGCTCCCGGTGCAGCCGCGTCGGGTAGCGATCACGCCGCTCCGCGGCGGGCACCACCGCGTCCGCGGCCCGGGGCAGCGGCACGTCGTGCAACCTCGCCTCCGGCGCGGCAGCGTCCGCAGCGCCCGCGGGCGCCGGCGGCTGCAGCGTGCGCTCGCCGGCCAGGACGGTCTCGTCCGCGCCACCGGTGCCGGGCTCGGGTCCGGAGCCCATCAGGCCGGATCCCGCCGCGCTGCGACCAGGGTGTCCTCCTCGGGCAACGCACCACCGTCGTCGCCGACCACGTCCAGCACCGCGACGGTGACGTTGTCGCGTCCGCCGGCGGCGAGGGCCCGCTCGATCAGCGCGTCGGCCG
>JBDHZJ010000101.1:0-7257 GCA_039811825.1 Propionicimonas sp. | reverse complement strand
CGAGATGTACTACGACATGTGATCGCTCGATCTCACTGAGGTTCACAGTGGCCCGGGGGTTCGCCCCCGGGCCACTGCTCTGTCCCCCGCAACAGATCTGTCTCCCCTCCCCACAGACGCTCCCGAAATTCGAGAACGCTCCCGAAATTTCGGGAGCGTTCTCGAATTTCGGGAGCGTCTGATGCGGGTGGGGCCACGGGACGCCGTGTGGCCGACGGGGATCGTGCTGCGTGCCATGATCGTCCCGTGTCCGCCTGCATCATCGTCAGCCCCGTCGAGGCGTCCGCGACGACGCCGCTCGCCGACCGCCTGCACGTCGTCGATCCCGACGCACCCCAGGTGTCCGTCCTCGACCTCGGGGTGACCCGGGGCGACGGCATCTTCGAGGTGATCGGCGTGGTCGGCGGCCACCCCCAGTCCGTGGACGCACACCTGCGCCGGCTCTCGGTCTCGGCCGCGATGCTCGAACTCCCCCGGCTCGACCTGGCCGCGATCCGCGCTGCCATCCACCGCACGGTCGAGCTCGCCGACCCCCTGCCGGAGTACGTGGTGAAGCTCGTGGTCACCCGCGGCATCGAGGGAACCGGGACGGCCACCTGCTGGGTGCTGGCGCTCACGCTGCCCGACGACTTCGCCGGCGAGCGCGCCCGTGGCCTGCGCGTCGTCCTGCTCGACCGCGGCTACCCGCACGACATCGCCGCCCGGTCACCGTGGCTACTCGCCGGGGCCAAGACGCTCTCCTACGCGATCAACAAGGCGGCCCTGCGGGAGGCCGCCCGGCGCGGTGCCGACGACGTCATCTTCACCACCACGGACGGCTATGTGCTGGAGAGCCCCAGCGCCACCCTGATCGCCCGCTACGGCAAGCGGATCTGGACCCCGTCCACCTCCGAGGGCATCCTGCGTGGCACCACCCAGGGCGCAGCGTTCGAGTTCTTCGCCGACGCGGGCTTCGCCACCTCCGAGGTGCTGCTGCGGGTCGAGCAGCTGTGGGACGCGGACGCGCTGTGGCTCGCCAACTCGGCGCGCATGCTGGCACCGGTCCGCGAGCTCGACGGACGCGCCGTCCCGATCGACCGGGAGCTCACCGACGCCGCCAACGCCGCCCTGCTCGCCCGCACCGAGTAGCCGCGACTTCGGCACAGACGCTCCCGAAACTCACAAACGCTCCCGAAATTTCGGGAGCGTTTGTGAGTTTCGGGAGCGTTTGCGGTGGGATGGGAGTGTGAACGTGACCGAACAGGTGGTGGCCGTCCTGGGCCGCGGAGTCGTGCCGAGGGACACCCCGCTGCTGGTCGCGGACGACCTCGGGTTCACTCGCGGGGACGGCTGCTTCGACGCCGCCCGCGTCGTGGTCCGCGACGGCGCCGCGCAGGTGGACCACCTCGACCGGCACCTGGCCCGGTTCGCCCGCTCGGCCGCCGCGCTCGAACTGCCTGCGCCCGACCCGGTTGCCTGGAGGGCCCTGATCGGGGAGGCTCTGGCCGCCTGGACGGGGTCCGGCGAGGCCGTGCTGAAGCTGGTGCTGACCCGTGGCCCGGAACACTCCGCGGCCGGCACCTCGGCGCTGCTCACGATCACCGGGGCGGCGGACGCGACCGCAGCCCGGCGGGGGGTGACCGGCGCCACCCTCGACCGCGGCTACGCCAGCGACGCCTTCCGCGACGCCCCGTGGCTGCTGGGCGGAGTGAAATCCCTGTCGTACGCGATCAACGTCGCGGCCAAGCGCGAGGCGGTCCGGCGCGGCGTCGACGAGATCGTGTTCACCTCCAGCGACGGCTACTTGCTCGAGGGCCCGACCACCGGGCTACTCGTGGCCGCCGACGACCAGCTCTGGACCACCCCCCTGGCCGGCACAGGCGTGCTGGAGTCGGTGACGATCGCGGTGATCCTGGACGTGGCCAGAGCCGACGGTGTGACCACCCGCGAGGCGCTGTTCCGCGCCGACGACCTGCCCGGCACCGACGGTGCCTGGCTGATCTCCGCGGTGCGTGGCGTGCTGCCGCTGGTCGAGCTGGACGGCGTCCCACTCCCCCATCACCCGGCGGTCACCGCCCGGATCGCCACCGCGGCCGGTTTCGAATAACACACCCGCGCGCGCGTCCCGACCAACGGACCGATCGCGGAATACCCCCGGGAGTACCTCGACACCTGCCCTACGGTGGAAGCATGAAGCTAGTCGTCGTCGGCGGTGTGGCCGCCGGAGCATCAGTCGCCGCCAGGGCTCGCCGCCTGGATGAATTCGCCGAGATCGTGGTGTTCGAGAAGAGCCACCACGTGTCCTTCGCCAACTGTGGACTGCCCTACCACATCGGGGAGGTGATCACCGACCGCAACCGCCTGCTCCTGCAGACGCCGGAGAGCCTGCGCGAATCGCTGGACATCGACGTCCGGATCGCCACCGAGGTGGTCTCGATTGATCGGGAGGCGAAGACCGTCACCGTCCGTGAGCTCGACGAGGGGCGCGAGTACACCGAGAGCTACGACAAGCTCGCGCTGTGCATGGGCGCCCGGGCGGTCCGTCCGCCGCTGCCCGGGCTCGACCTGCCCGGCATCCACGTGCTGCGCCGGATCAGCGACATGGACCAGATCAAGACCATCGTCGACGCGGCCGCGAGCAAGACCAAGAGCGGCAAGGCCACCGGGCTGCGCGCCGTCGTCGTCGGGGCCGGCTACATCGGCCTGGAGATGGCCGAGAACCTGGTCCACCGCGGCGCGAAGGTGGACGTGGTGGAGCTCGCCGACCAGATCCTGCCGCCGCTGGACCGGGAGATGTCCATCCCGGTCGAGCACCACATCGCGTCCCGCGGCGTCAACCTGCACCTGTCCACCGCCGTCGCGGCGTTCGCCGTCGACCCGGCCGGCGGGCTGAAGGTCGAGCTGAACAACAACACCGTCCTCGGTGCCGACCTGGTGATCCTGTCCACCGGCGTCCGGCCGCGCAACGACCTCGCCAAGTCGATCGGGCTCGAGCTCGGCGAACGCGGCGGGATCACCGTCGACACCCACATGCGCACCTCCGACCCGGACATCTACGCGGCCGGTGATGTCGTGGAGACCCCGCACACCGTCCTGCCCGGCGCGCAGCTCGCCCCGCTGGCCGGGCCGGCCAACCGGCAGGCGCGGGTGGCCGCGGAGAACATCTGCGGCCGCGACACCGAGTACCGCTCCACCCAGGGCACCTCGATCGTGAAGGTGTTCGAGATGGTCGCCGGCGGCACCGGCGCGACCGAACGGCAGCTGAAGCAGTTCGGCGTGCCCTACCGCCCGGTGCACGTGCACCCCTCCGGCCACGCCGGCTACTACCCGGGCACGTCGATGCTGCACCTGAAGGTGCTGTTCGACCCGGAGACCGGGCGGCTCCTGGGCGGCCAGGCCACCGGCTTCGACGGCGTCGACAAGCGCCTGGACGTGCTCGCCGCGGCGATCCGCAACGGCTCCACCGTGTTCGACCTGGAGGAGTACGAGCTCGCCTACGCGCCGCCGTTCGGCTCGGCGAAGGACCCGATCAACATGGTCGGCTTCGTGGGCGCCAACACCATCCGGGGCGACCTGAAGCTGTGGTACGCCGAGGACTACCCGGCCAACACCGAGGGGGCGCGGATCATCGACGTCCGCACGCCCGAGGAGTACGGCATCTGGCACATCCCCGGCGCGCAGAACGTGCCGCTGGGCACCCTGCGCAAGGCCTGCGCCGACTGGGACACGGCGACGCCGCTGCGGGTGTACTGCGCGGTCGGCTTCCGCAGCTACCTGGCGCAGCGGGCGCTCGTCCAGCGGGGTTTCGAGGACGTCGCGACGCTGTCCGGCGGCTCGACCACGTTCCGGTTCTGGCACGACCTCGAGGACGCCGACCACGGCTCGCCGCCACCGATGGAGCCCTACGCCGAGCGGGAGTCGCTGAAGGCTCCCGAGCGGCCGGCCACCGGCGTCCGCATCGACCTGGACTGCGCCGGCCTGGCCTGCCCCGGCCCGATCCTCAAGCTCAGCGAGAAGATGGGCACGCTGGACGCCGGCGACGAGATCATGGTCAACGTGTCCGACCCCGGCTTCGGCAAGGACGCCCCGGCGTGGGCGAAGCGGAACGGCCACCAGCTGGTCGAGCTCACCCCGAGCGGACCCGGCTACACCGCGCTGTTCCGCAAGGGCAGGGCGGGGCAGCTGTCCGGCGAGGCCGTCGCGGCGCTGCCGGCGGGGAAGGCCAAGACCTCCTTCGTGGTGTTCTCCGGCGACCTCGACAAGCTGATCGCGGCGTTCATCATTGCCAACGGCGCCCTGGCCATGGGCGAGGACGTGTCGATGTTCTTCACCTTCTGGGGCCTGAACTCGCTGCGGGACAAGAACGCCCCGTCCCGCGACAAGTCGGTGATGGACAAGATGTTCGCCACGATGATGCCCTCGGGTGCGGACGCGCTGACCCTGTCGAAGATGAACATGTTCGGCGCGGGCACGGCGATGATCAACAAGGTGATGGAGTCCAACGGGGTGGCGTCGCTGCCGGAGATGATCGAGACCGCCCGCGCCGGCGGGGCCCGCCTGATCGCCTGCACGATGACCATGGACCTGCTCGGCATCGCCGAGTCCGACCTGGTCGAGGGCGTCGAGTTCGGCGGTGTCGCCACGTTCCTGGACGAGGCGGCCGACTCCCGCACCACGCTGTTCATCTGAGCACGGGGGGGCCCTTCGTGACGCTCTCTGGCGCTCGCTCCTCAGGGACCGGTACGGAAGGCCCAACGCTCCCTGAGGAGGCCCGCGAGGTACGAGCGGGCCGTCACGAAGGGTGTCCGTCA
This sequence comes from Propionicimonas sp., assembly GCA_039811825.1. Taxonomy (GTDB): domain Bacteria; phylum Actinomycetota; class Actinomycetes; order Propionibacteriales; family Propionibacteriaceae; genus Propionicimonas. Next base: position 2,467 of record JBDHZJ010000101.1, on the reverse strand, counting down.
GCGGTTGGCAGGGTCCCCGCGACGCCCGGCCCTTCGCGCCGCACCGGGGTCAGGCGGCGGGCGTGGCGACCTCGACGCGGTTGCCCCACGGGTCGTCGACGCCGAGGCGCGCCGCGTCCGGGCCGGCGTCCAGGGCCACGTCGAGGCCGCGGCCGCGCAGGCGGGCGGCCGCGTCCAGCACGTCGCCGATCGCCGGCACCTCGATCGCCACCCGGCCCAGGCCCAGGCCGGGCGCGCGCAGGCCGACCCCCGCGGTGCCCCAGGTGTTCATCGCCATGTGGTGGTGGTAGCCGCCGGCCGAGACGAACAGGGCACCGGGCAGTTCCGCGGTCACCTCGAAGCCGAGCGCGTCGACGTAGAAGTCCTTCGCGCGGGCGGTCTGGCCGACCTTCAGGTGCACGTGGCCCACCACCTGCGCATCGGTGCCCGCGAGCGCTCCACGGCGATCCGGCGCGGTCTCCAGGTAGCTCCGGCACGCCTCGGTCAGGTGCTCGGCGAGGAACGCGTTGGGGTCGAGCCAGAGGGTATCCATGGCCACCTGGCTGCCGTGCCAGTTCCACTCCGAGCGCGGCCGGTCGACGTAGAGCTCGACGCCGTTGCCCTCGGGGTCGTCTAGGTAGAACGCCTGCGAGACCAGGTGGTCGCCGCTGCCGGTGTACAGCTCGGGGTGCCGCATCGCCACGGACGCCAGCACGGTCGCGAGTGACTCCGCGTCCGGGTGCAGCAGCGCGGTGTGGAACAAGCCGGCGCTGCGGCGCTCGCCCCTCGGCAGGTCGGGACGGTGCCGCAGCACGACCAGCTCGCGTCCGTCACGGCCGAGCGTGACCGTGCCGTCCGCCTCAGCGAGGCGCTCGAGCAGCAACACGTCGGCGTAGAACCGCGCCATCGCGTCGAGGTCGGCCACGTCGAGCGCCACCTCGGACATCCGGGTGTCGGCGGGCAGCAGGTCGGTCATGCATCCTCCTAGGTTGTTGATCATTCAACCATATTCGTCAAGGAATCATTCCCTTGGCTGATCCACAGGAACCACCACTGGCCGTCACAGGCTGCGGGAGTGGAGTAGTCAGTACCAGCAACCGAGACCGCGGGAGGCAGATGACGACAGCCCAGCCTGATTTCCCTTCATGTGACACGGCCCCGCCTCTCCCTCCGGCGGGGCCGTGGGTTGTCCGGGGAGGCTGGCTGCGCCGTAGCCTGTGGCACGTGCGGATGACGAGCGGGCGACCCTGATGGAAGTGCTGCTGCTGGGCACCGGCGCCGCGGACGGCATCCCGAACCCGTTCTGCCGCTGCCGCACCTGCACCGACCACAGGCAACGCGGCGAGGTGCGCACGCCGACGTCGGTGCTGGTCGACTCGCGCCTGCTGATCGACCCCGGGCCGGAGGCGCCGCGGCAGGCGACCCGCCTGGGTCGCGACCTGGCGGACCTGCCGGCGATGCTGGTCGGCCACGCGCACGACGACCACCTCGACCCGGCGGTGCTGCTGCACCGGGCCTGGGTGACCGACACCCCGCTGGAGGTGGCCGGGCCGGCCCCGGTGACCGAGGCGGTGCGGCACTGGCTGGAGCCCGACCAGACCGCCGTCCGGCTGAGGACGGTCACGGCGGGCGAGGAGTTCGAGCTCGCCGGCTACCGGATCACGGCGCTGCCCGCGAACCACGAGGCGTTCGGCGAGGCGCTGTGCTACCTGGTCGAGGGCGAGGGCGGCGTGCTGCTCTACGCCACCGACACCGGCCTGCTGCCGGAGCGGACGTGGGAGCTGCTGGCGGGACGCAGGGCCGACCTCGTGCTGCTGGAGGAGACCTTCGGCCCCCGCGCCGACAAGGGTGATCGCCATCTCAACCTGGCGACGTTCGCCGCCACGGTGGAGCGGCTGCGGGCGTCCGGGGTGATCGACGCGGCGAGCCGGGTGGTCGCGGTGCACCTGGCCCACGACAACCCGCCGGCGGCCGAGCTGGCCGCCGAACTCGCCCGCTGCGGCGCGGAGGTGCTGCCCGACGGCGTCGTGATCACGACCTGACCACGACGCCGTCGGCGCTCAGGCGGTCGCGAGGCGGTGTCGGACTGGCCGATCCAGCCGGGCGGCGACCCGCAGTTGCCGGCGGGCCGCGCCGCGCAGGAGGCCGGCGGCCAGCGACCGCGTCCGCCTGAACTTCATGGGCTCATCGAACTGCGCGGCAGGCGTCGTCAGGGCGTTCTCCGCCGCGGCGCGCTCGATGATCGGGGCAAGGCTGATGTATGCAGACATGGCTGTCTCCTCTGGCGTGGTTGCGATTTCTCTGGTTGTGGTTCGGCGGCTCAGGCCACCGGGCGGGTGCTGCTCCGCACGATCAGCTCGTGGGGCAGGATGATCCGGCGCTCCGTGCGCTCCGGATCGAGCAACAGTTCCGCGGCAAGGCGTCCCTTGTCCCGGACCGGTTGGCGGATCGTGGTGAGCCCGGCCGCGGCCGACTCGGGCAGGTCGTC
>JBDHZJ010000100.1:0-7261 GCA_039811825.1 Propionicimonas sp. | reverse complement strand
GATCGGGCCCCGGCCGTAGCGGGTGTTGTGGTGGGCGAAGATCTCGTCGATGCAGCTGTCGTAGGCCCGCACCAGCAACTGGTCGACCTCGTCATCGTCGTTGCCGTACTTCGGCGCCGCCGCGAGCAGCGCCTGGATCTCCGCGCCGCGCTCGCCGGCGAAGTCGTTCAGCAACGCGTCCCACAGCTCGGCGGCGGTGACCGTCCGCTCCTCGAAGACGCACTTGCGGATCGCGGCCAGTGAATCGCCCAGGTTAGCGATGCCGACCTGCAGGCCCGAGACGAAGTCGTAGACCGCGCCGCCCTCCTTGATCGGCTGGCCGCGGTCGAGGCAGTCCTCGACCAGCGTGGAGCAGAGGACGTCGGCGACGTTCTCCTCCAGCGCCGTGTCGCAGGCCGCGTCCAGGATCACGCAGTGCCGCTGGAACTCCCGGACGGTGACGTCCCAGGCCGTCATCAGCTCCTCGAAGTCGGTCATCTCGGTGAAGTGCTTGACCGGGGTGGCGAGCTTCGTGCCGGTGGCCGGGTCGACCCCGTTGTTCATCGCGACCAGCAGCGTCTTCGGGAAGTTCAGGAAGCTCATCCCGGTGCACCGGTAGCCCCACTTGCCGGGGACGGCCACCTCGACGCAGCCGATCGCGGAGTAGTTGTAGGCGTCCTCGGGCGCCACGCCCTTCGCCACCATCGACGGGATGATCACCTCGTCGCTGTTCAGCGCAGGCATGCCGAACCCCAGCCGCATCACCTCGACGCACTCCGCCATGAAGTCGTCGCCCAGCCCGCGGTGGTAGCGAACGGTCAGGTTCGGCTGCGGCAGCTTCGTCTGCGCGACCGAGCGCAGCACCAGCCAGGACAGCGGGTTCACCGCGTCGGTCCCGTCCGGGTGCTGTCCGCCCACGGTGACGTTCTGGTACAGCGGTCCGCCGGCGCTGAACCGGGTGTGCGACCAGCTGCGGATCTTCGCCAGCGAGACGGTCTTCAGCCAAAGGTTGGTGAGCAGCTCCGTGGCCCGGTCGGGCGTGATCCGGCCCGCCTCGAGGTCGGCGGCGTAGAAGGGGTACATGAACTGGTCGAAGCGGCCGTAGGAGAGGCTGTGCCCGTTCGACTCGATCTGCAGGCAGAGCTGGATCAGCCAGACCGCCTGGATCGCCTCGTGGAACGTCTGCGCGGGGTGCTCGGGAACCCGGGTCAGGATCCGGCTCAGCTCGCTGAGTTCGGCACGTCGGGCGGCGTCCGGCTCGGTGCCGGCCAGGTCGGCGGCCAGGTCCGCGTAGCGGTGCGCGAACGCGACCACCGCGTCCAGTGTGATCAGCACCGACCGGTAGAAGAACGACTTCCGCAGCTGCTCGGACTCGGTGAGGTCGAGGGACGCGAGCAGGGCCTCGGCGCGGCGGCGGTAGCCGATCAGGCCCTCGGCCAGCATCCGCTCGTAGTGGACGGCGATGTGCGCGTCCCCGGAGGTGATGTTGCCCTCGGGATGGATGATGCCGAGGTCGTAGAACGTTCGGCTCTCCGGCGGCATCAGCGCCAGCCCGCGGTCCTTGAGCGTGTTGTGCGCCCAGAACGGCGCGATCCGGCGCAACTCCTGCTTGGCCTGCTCGGTGATCGCGAAGCGGTCGCCGGGACGGGAGTCGAATTCGTCCAGTTCGGCGACCACCCAGTCCATCGCGTACTCGGGCATGATCGGCGCGGCGCGGTTCGCCGAGGCCTGGTTGCCGCAGATCAGGGTGGCCGGCTCGATGAAGATACTCATGTTCTCGAGCACGTTCTTCACCATCAGCGCCCGGCGCAGCACCATCGGTTCGTCCTGGTGCTGCTGGTAGGTCTGCGTGGCCAGCACGGCCCGCTCGACGCACACCGACTGCGGCGTGTCCAGCAGTTCCTCGCGCCAGGCGGCCATGCGGGGGGTCAGCCGCCCGAAGTGTGGTTCGTCGGTCCGGACGGGCGTTGCCACCGTTGTGCTCATCAATGATCCTCTCGATCTTGCATACGAATACTACTTAGGTTTCGAATGAAAGTCGAGCGGCCTGACGGGCTTCGTTCGGACGGGCTTGCGGAATCCCGCGGCATCCCTTACGATTGAATCGATAAATGAACTGAACCGAAAGCAAAACGAAAGGGACGGTCGATGTCGATCGAGCGCAGCGAGCGCGAATCCCTGATCCTTGCCCGCCTGGCCCGGGAGGGATCACTGACGGTGGCGAGCCTGTCGAAGCAGCTGGGTGTCTCCGAGGTGACGATCCGCGCCGACCTGCGCACCCTCGAGGAGCAGGGTCTGCTCGCCCGCACCCACGGCGGCGCCGAGGCCACGGGCTACCGCAACGTGCTGGAGCGCCAGCTGCAGCACTCGGCGGAGAAGAGCCGGATCGCGGCGGCCGCTGCCGACCTCGTCCGCGACAACGACGTGATCCTGATCGAGGCGGGCACGACCTGCGCCGAGATCGTGGCGTACCTGGGCACGCGCCGTGGGGTGCAGATCCTGACCAACTCGACGCTGGTGCTGCGGCAGGCGCGCCTCTACCCGTCCATCACCGTCGTGCTCACCGGCGGCACCTTCAACCGGGCCAGCGAATCGCTGGTCGGTCCCGGCGCGCTGGCCTCGCTGGAGGCCTTCAACGTGCGGCTCGCCTTCTTCGGCACCGACGGCTTCAGCGCGGAACGCGGCCTGACCACCGCGTTCGCGGAGGGCGCCGAGGTGATCCGGGCGATGCGCGCCCGGGCGACCGAATCGTGGCTGGTGGCCGACTCCAGCAAGTACGGGAAGGCCGGCTTCGTCCGTGTGATGGGCCTCGCCGACCTCACCGGCGTGATCACCGACTCCGGACTCGAGACCGAGTCCCGGGCAGAACTCAGCAACAGCGGTCTCGACGTCCGCTTCGTCTAGGAAACAGGAGAACCAATGGCTCAGGTAGTAGTGATGCCACAGCTCGGCAACACGGTGGAGTCGTGCCTGATCACCACCTGGCTGGTCGCGATCGGTGACGAGGTCACCGAATCGTCGCTGCTGTGTGAGATCGAGACCGACAAGTCCTCGATGGAGGTGCCCGCCGGCGTTTCCGGGACGGTGCTCGCACTGCTCGCCGAGGAGGGCGACGACGTGCCCGTGAAGGAGCCCCTGGTGGTCGTCGGCGCGCCCGGTGAGGACATCTCGGGGCTGACCTCGGCAACGGCCCCTGAGGAGGCTCGTGAGCTCGCGAGCGAGCCGTCACGAAGGGCTGCGGAGCCGAGCGAGGAGGCCGCCCTTCGTGACGACCGCTCGTCCCTCGCGGTCTCCTCAGGGAGCGGTGAAGGTGCTTCCGCGGTCTCCTCAGGGAGCGGTGAAGGTGCTTCCGCCGTCTCCCCGCGCGCCCGCGGCCTCGCGGCGTCCCGGGGGATCGCGGCCGACCAGCTGGCCGGCACCGGCCCGCAGGGCCGCGTGATCGAGCGCGACGTGCAGGCCGCCATCGCGGCCGGGCCGGGCCTGACCGCCGGTGCCCGCGCACAGGCCGAGGGCTTCGTGCCCGGTGCGGCCGGCTCCGGGATCGGCGGACGGGTGACCCGCGCCGACCTGGCGAACACGGTCCCTGAGGAGGCGGCGAGGAACGCCCTTCGTGACAGCCGCTCGTCCCTCACGGCTTCCTCAGGGACCGCGAAGGAGTTCCCGGGGGCCTTCACCGACACCCCGCTCAAGGGCATCCGCAAGGTGATCGCCGAGCGGATGATGAACAGCCTGGCCACGTCCGCGCAGCTCACCTACACCGCGACCGCTCCGGCCGCCGGGCTGCTGGCGATGCGCAAGCGGCTCAAGAACGCCGGCGATCCCGACCTGGCCGCCGTCACGATCGGCGACCTGGTCGGCTACGCCACGGTGAAGGCGCTGGCGAAGCACGCCGTGGTGAACGCCCACCTCGCCGACGGGGTCCTGCGCAGCTTCGAGAACGTCCACCTCGGCATGGCCGTCGACACCCCGCGCGGCCTGCTCGTGCCGACGCTGCGGTTCGCCGACACCCTCACCCTGCGCGAGTTCTCGGTGCAGTCCAAGGCGCTCGCGAACGAAGCGATCGGCGGCTCGATCAACCCCGACCTGCTCGGCGGCGCCACGTTCACCGTCTCCAACCTCGGCGCGTTCGGGATCGAGTCGTTCACCCCGCTGCTGAACGTGCCGCAGGTGGCCATCCTCGGCGTGGACGCGATCTTCCCGCGCGCGGTCATCAACGCCGACGGCTCGGTGGGTGCCGAGCAGCGGATCGGGTTCTCGCTGACCGCCGACCACCAGGTGATCGACGGCGCGGACGCTGCCCGGTACCTGAAGGACCTGTGCTCGGCGATCGCCGACATCGACCTGACCGTGCTCGGCTGAGAAGGACGCGAAACATGGCTGACTACGACGTGATCATCCTGGGCGGCGGCCCCGGCGGCTACCTGGCCGCCGAGCGGCTCGGGCATGCGAAGCAGAAGGTGCTGCTGGTCGAGCAGGAGTCGCTCGGCGGCACCTGCCTCAACGTGGGCTGCATCCCCACCAAGTCGCTGCTCAACTCCGCCAAGCTGTACGCCCACGCGCAGCATTCGGAGCAGTTCGGCATCACCGCGACCGGCGTCGCCTACGACTGGACGCAGGTGCAGGCGTGGAAGGCCGACGTGGTCGGCAAGCTCGTCGCCGGCGTCGGCGCGTCGGAGAAGCGGGCCGGGGTCGAGGTCGCGAACGCCCACGGCACCCTGGTCGGGCCGGGCGTGGTCGAGGTCGCGGGGGAGCGGAGGACCGCCGACCACGTGATCATCGCCACCGGCTCGGTGCCCGTGCTGCCGCCCATCCCGGGCGCGGTCGACAACCCGCTGGTGGTCGACTCCACCGGCCTGCTCGCCGTCCCCGAGGTGCCGAAGCGGCTCGTCGTGATCGGCGGCGGCGTGATCGGGGTCGAGTTCGCGTCCCTGTTCGCCGCGTTCGGCGCCCAGGTCGAGGTGGTGGAGATGCTGCCCGAGATCCTGCCGTTCATGGACGACGACCTCGCCGCCCGCACCCGCAAGGCGCTCACCGGGGTCTCCTTCCGGCTCGGCTGCCGGGTGACCGGCATCGAGGGCGCGACCGTCGTCTACACCGACGCCAAGGGCGCCGAGCAGCGCGCCGAGGCCGACCTGGTGCTGATGGCGGTCGGCCGGCGTCCGCTCGTCCAGGGCTGGGGCGCGGAGGAGGCCGGGCTCGAGGTCGGCCCGCGCGGCGTCGTCGTGGACGACACCATGCGCACCAACCTGCCGAACGTGTGGGCCGTCGGCGACGTCACCGGACGCAGCCTGCTCGCCCACGCCGCCTACCGGATGGGCGAAATCGCCGCCGCGCACATCATCGACCCGGTCGCCGCGAAGCGGAACGGCCAGGTGCTGCGCACCGACACCATCCCGTGGGCGGTCTACTCCATCCCGGAGGCCGCCGGCGTCGGGCTCACCGAGGCCCAGGCGAAGGACCGGGGCCATGACGTGGTCACCGCCACCGTGCCGCTGGCCGTCTCCGGACGGTTCGTCGCCGAGAACGGCGTCCGCGCACCCGGTGCGGTGAAGCTGATCGCCGATCGCGGCACCCGCGCCGTCCTCGGCGTCCACATGCTCGGCAGCTACGCACCTGAGACCATCTGGGGCGCGGCCGCCGTGCTCGAGACCGAACTCACCGTCGACGACCTGCGCCAGATCGTCTTCCCCCACCCGACCGTGTCCGAAGGCATCCGCGAGGCTGCCTGGGCCATCAACGACTGACCCCCATCCCGAGTTGTCAGAATCTCGTGCGGCTATAGGCGCATCAGATTCTGACAACTCGGGGATCTGACGAAGAAGAAGAAGGAACACATGCCCAAGTCACTGAACGTGAACCCGGCCGAGGTCCGCAAGGCCTCGACGATCACCGTCCCGCCGATCCCGGTGAACGCCTACTCCCAGGACTTCAACGCCGCGAAGAAGCGCTACGGCGCGGACGGCCTGGTCGCGATGCTGCACGATATGATCGCGATCCGGCAGTTCGAGTCGATGCTGAACTCGATCAAGACCACCGGCGGGTGGCAGGGCATCGAGTACAACCACAAGGGCCCGGCTCACCTGTCCGCCGGCCAGGAGGCCGCCGCGGTCGGCCAGGCCGCAGAGCTGGACGCCGACGACTACATCTTCGGCTCCCACCGCAGCCACGGCGAGATCCTCGCCAAGAGCTTCAGCGCCGCCCGCAAGATGGACGCCGACAAGCTGCAGGGCATCATGTCCGGCTTCCTCGGCGGCGACACCCTGCGCTATGCGGAGAAGATCGGCTACGAGTCGGCCGAGGAGCTCACCGAGAACTTCATCCTGTTCGGCACGCTCGCCGAGATCTTCGCCCGCAAGGTCGGCTTCAACCGCGGCATGGGCGGCTCCATGCACGCCTTCTTCACCCCGTTCGGCTCGATGCCCAACAACGCCATCGTCGGCGGCTCCGCCCCGATCGCGAACGGCTCGGCCCTGTACAAGCGGGTGAACCGGCAGCCCGGCATCGTGATCGCCAACATCGGCGACGCCTCCATGGGCTGCGGGCCGGTGTGGGAGGCCATGACCTTCTCCGCCATGGACCAGTTCCGGCAGCTGTGGCGTGAGGAGGACGGCGGCAGCCCGCCGGTGCTGTTCAACTTCTTCAACAACTTCTACGGCATGGGCGGCCAGACCGACGGCGAGACCATGGGCTACGACATCCTCGCCCGGGTGGGCGCGGGCGTGAACCCCGAGGCCATGCACGCCGAGCGGGTGGACGGCTACGACCCGCTCGCCGTCGCCGACGCGATCCAGCGCAAGAAGGAGCTCCTGCTGGCCGGGCGCGGCCCCGTCCTGCTGGACACCATCACCTACCGGATCTCCGGGCACTCCCCGTCCGATGCCTCCAGCTACCGCACCCGCGAGGAGATCGAGGCCTGGGAGGCGGCGGACTCGATCACGTCCTTCTCCGACCTGCTGGTCAGCAAGAAGGTGCTCAAGCGGGCCGACGTGGACGACCTGCAGGCGCGGATCGTGGAACGGCTGACCAGGGTGCTGGCGCTGGCGTCGAACGACGACGAACTGGAGCGGGTGGACGCCACCTACATCGAGTCGAAGATGCTCTCCAACGAGCACGTCGAGGCGTTCGGCAACGGCGAGGAGCCCGAGCTGAACGAGCCGCTGGCCGAGAACGCGCGGGTGAAGGCGATCGCGAAGAAGGTGCGCAAGACGGTCGACGCGGACGGCAAGCCGGTCTCCAAGGTGCGCATGTACCAGTTCCGCGACGGCCTGTTCGAGGCCATGGC
>JBDHZJ010000099.1:0-7303 GCA_039811825.1 Propionicimonas sp. | reverse complement strand
CGGGGAGGACAACGGCCGGGGCCGGGTGACCGTGCTGCGCGGGAGCGCCACCGGGCTCACCGACGTGGGCGACCGGATCTGGTCGCAGGACAGCAAGGGGATCCTGGGCAGCGCCGAGCGCCTCGACCAGTTCGGGTACGCGCTGGGCTGAGTCCCGCGGCGGTGCTCGCGCCCGGTCCGTCCGTCAGCTGGACGCCGGGCGCCACCCCTTGCGGAGAGACACCGCGCGGGATCACTCTGGAGGGGTGGAGCAGAGCACTGAGGCCAGGGTCGTGAACGAGGTCGTCGACCGGCTCGTCACGATGTTCCCCGAGATCGCGCGGGAGACGATCGTCGCCCGTGTCCAGGTGGGGCTGAGCGCCTACAGCTCGGCCCCCATCCGCGACTTCCTGCCCGTGCTCGTGGAACGGAAGGTCTCCGCCCGGCTGCGGGCGGAGAGCCACGCCCCGCTCGGGCTCGCGACGTCCGCCTGAGTGGCCTCCGCACCCGACGGCCGGACCTCGGTCGGGCCCGTCCTGCTCGGCTGGGCCGCCGCTCTCGCCGACGCCCCCGATCCACTTCCCGGTGATGTCGATGCGCGCCGGGTCGCCGGCTTCGGCAGCAGGCGCCGCCGCGAGTTCCGCACCGGGCGCGCGCTGCTGGCCCACCTGCTGACCGACCGGTTCGGCACTCCCGGCACCGTCGACACCGGCCCGTGCCCGCACTGTGGTGCGGACCACGGCCCGGTGGTCGTGCGCGGCGTGCCCGCGGTCGCGAGCGTGGCGCACACCGAAGGGCTCACCGTCGCCGCCGTGGCTCCGCGCGCGCTGGCGTCCCGGCTCGGAGTGGACGTGGAGCGGGTCAGCGCCGACCCGGTGCGGTCCGCCGACCTCGGCCGCCTGCTCGGCGTGCCACCGGACGCAGCGCTGCAGCGCTGGACCGGGGTGGAGGCCGTCCTCAAGGCCGACGGACGCGGGCTGCGCACAGACCCCGGCCAGATCCGCTTCTCCCCCGGCTCGGCCCGCCTGGAGGGCACCCCGCACGCCTACCGGGTCGAGCGCGTGCCGGACGCGTCCGGCTTCGAGATCAGCGTGGCCTGGCTGCCGTCCGCCCCCTGACCCCGCACTCCGCTACAGCCAGGTGAGGACGCTACCCGAGTACGGGTAGCGTCTTGGAATAGCGGTAGCGAAGCCGGCGGAGACGCGGTTGCGAACGGGCGGAGGAGCGGTGGCGGAGCGGGCGGACGGGCGGCTCAGGAGCCCTTGCGGCGGTGCGGGAGCTTCGGCAGCGCCGGCTCCTCGAGCCACTCGACGAACAGCCCGCCCAGGCGCCAGCCGGCCACCTGCTCGGCGAGCGCGACGAACTGTGCCGTCGTGGCCGTCGACGCCTCGTGGTCGGCCGTCCACGACTGCAGGATCCGGAAGAACACCTCGTCGCCCACCACCCGGCGCAGGGCGTGCAGGGTGAGCGCCCCGCGCTTGTACACCCGGTCGTCGAACATCCGTTCCGGCCCGGGATCGCCCAGCACCAGGTCCTGCGGCAGCCCGTCCAGCAACTCCCAGTGCTCCTTGGCCCGGTGGTGCGCGGACGGACCGCCCGACTCCTCCGACCACAGCCACTCGGCGTAGCAGGCGAAGCCCTCGTTCAGCCAGATGTCCCGCCAGGTCGCCAGGCCCACGCTGTTGCCGAACCACTGGTGGGCCAGTTCGTGGGCGACCAGCCGCTCGGACTCCCAGCGCCCGTCGGTGAAGTTGGAGCCGAACACCGCCATGCCCTGGGCCTCGAGCGGGATCTCCAGGACGTCCGGCGTGACCACCATGTCGTAGCGCCCGAGCGGGTACGGACCGAAGCAGCGCTCGAACAGCGCCAGCATCCGCGGCAGGCCGGCCACGGTCGCTGCCACCGGCGAGCGCAGCGCGGCCGGGTAGTGCACCGACCCCGGCACGCTGCCGAGCGGAACCGGGTCCGAGCGGTAGCGCCCGATGTGCACCGCGACCAGGTAGGTGGCGGTCGGGATGTCCTCCACGTAGGTCCAGGTGCTCCTGCCCGCGGACGTCGAGCGCTCGGCGAGCCGGCCCGGCGCGACCACGGTGTACGCGTCCTCCGCGGTCAGCTCGATCCGGTACGTCGCCTTGTCGCCGACCCGGTCGTTGCACGGGAACCAGGTCGGCGCACCCACCGGCTGGGACGCCACGAGCACGCCGTCGTCCAGTTCCTCCCAGCCCACGCGCCCCCAGCGCGAGCCGCGGGGCGCCGGTGAGCCCGCGTAGCGCACCGACACCTCGAACCGCTGCCCCGCCTCCAGCCGGGCGGACGGACGCACGGAGAGCCGGCGCGGACCGTGGGAGAACCGCGTCCGCTTGTCGCCGTCCACGCGGACGCGGGAGGCGGCCAGGCCGACCAGGTCGAGGTGGAAGCCGGTCAGGGGTTCGAGCGCCTCTGCCACGATCAGTGCCTCGCCGTCCAGCCGGTTGGTGGCCACCTTGTAGCGCAGCCGCAGGTCGTAGGACAGCACGCGGTAGGACTCGTCGCCGTGGTCCGGCGCGTAGGGGTCGGGGGTCACGAAGCCGCCTGGTAGGTGCGCACCTTGACCGCCCGCCACGGGCCGATCGGGTTCCCGCTCCAGCGGCTGCCGGTGGGCACGGACTCGCCCCGCATCACCAGCGAGGCCGGGCCGATGGTCGCGTGCGCGCCGATCGTGGCGCCGGGCAGCACGATACTGTGCGGCCCCAGCGTGCCGCCGCGCTCGATCTGTACCGCGTCCATGCTCATGATTCGATCATGGAACAGGTGGGTCTGCACAACGCAGCCCCGGTTGACGGTGGCGCCGTCGCCCAGCGTGACCAGGTCGGGCTCCGGCAGCCAGTACGTCTCGCACCACACTCCCCGGCCGACCTTCGCCCCGAGGCTGCGCAGCCACACCGCCAGGGCCGGCGTCCCGGTGCTCGGGTTGGCGAACCACGGCCCGGCGACCATCTCGGTGAACGTGTCGGCCACCTCCGTGCGCCACACGAAGCTCGACCACAGGGGCTGCTCCCCCGCCCGGATCGGGCCGACGACCACCCACTTCACCACGGTGGTCAGCACGGCGGCGACGGCTCCGGCCGCGATCATCACCACTCCGGAGAGCACCAGCGTCCCGCCGGGCCCGAGCAGCTCGTCGAGCCAGGCCAGCGTGAGCAGCACGCCGAGGCCGATCGCGCAGGTGGCGAACACGGCGAACAGCCGGCACGCCTCCCAGACGCCGCGCGCCCACTGCAGGCCGCGCGTCGGGTGGTAGGTGCGTTCGAGGTCGCCGCCGACGACGATCCGGCGCAGCCGCACCGGCGGCGAGCCGAGCCACGACGAACCGGGCTTGGCCTTCACCGGGGCCACCGACAGCACGGCGACCAGCCCGTCGCGGGGCACCACGTGGCCGGCTCCCGCGGTGCCGGAGTTGCCGAGGAAGGCGCGGCGTCCGATCGTCACCCGGCCCAGCCGCAGCCAGCCGCCGCGCAGGTCGTAGGACGCCACCATCGTGTCGTCGGCGAGGAAAGCACCCTCCTCGATCGTGGTCAGCGAGGGGATCAGGACGACCGTGGACGCCTCCACGTGGCGGCCGACCCTCGCCCCGAGCAGCCGCAGCCAGACGGGCGTGGCCAGGCTGGCGTAGAGCGGGAAGAGCTGGGTGCGGGCGGAGTCGAGCAGCCGCTCGGTGCTCCACGCCTGCCAACCGATCCGGCTGCGGACGGGGTGCGTGCCCGGTTCCAGCCCGATCGCCAACAGCCGGACCAGTACGACGATCGCCCCGGCGAGCGCCACACCGGCCACGAGGGTGCCCAGCGGCAGCCACGGCCAGGCCAGCGCCGCGGCCGTGGCCACGTCGGACGCCCCGCGCGCCCCCTGCGCCACCACCAGCGCCCCGAGGGAGAACGCGAGCACCGGGAGCAGGCCCAGCACGGTGGACGACAGCGCGTAGGCGGCCAGCCACGCCGGCGCGGCGGGCGGCCGCGCGTCCGGCCAGTCGCCGCTGGGTTCGCCGGCGCGCGCCGCCGGGGAGCCGGCCCACAATTGGCCCTTCTTCACCCTGCCGAACACGGCCGAGCCGGGCGCGACCTCTGCGTCCGGGTCGATCCGAGTGCCGGGGGCGAGCGTGCTGCGGGCGCCGACGCTGGCGCGGGCGCCGATCCGGATGCCGCCGATCCGCACCGTCTCGCCGTCGATCCAGTAGCCGGCCAGGTCGACCTCCGGTTCGACGGCCGCCCCGTCCCCGACCCGGAGCATGCCGGTCACCGGCGGCAGGGTGTGCAGGTCGACGTCCCGGCCGATTCGGGCGCCGAGCAGCCGGGCGTACCAGGTCACCCAGGGCGCGCCGGCCAGCCCGACCGGATCGACCTGGTGGGCGACCTGCTCGGCCAGCCACAGCCGCAGGTGGGTGCGACCGCCGCGCTTGTAGTCGCCCGGAGCCACTCCCGCGAGCAGCAGCCGGGCGCACGCGGCGGCGATCAGCATCCGGCCGAACGGGACGGCGAACAGCAGCAGCCCGAGCAGCACCAGCCAGCCGCTCACGTCGGGCAGGAACGCGAAGCCCTGCGGGTCGGCCGTCCTGAGGATCCAGCTCGCGGTGAGCAGGTAGACCAGCCAGCGGGCGCCGGAGAACACGAACAGCGGGCCGCTGAGCAACGTCTGCGCCCAGCGGGTGGCGAGCGGGGTCGCGCGCGCCTTGCTGAACGACTCCCGCCACGGGGTGTCCACCGCGGTCTCGGCGATCGCGGTCGCCATCGCGGCGAGCCGCGGGTGGTCGTACACGTCGGCGACGCTGAACTCGGGCGAGCGGGCGCGGATCCGCGACACCAGCTGGGCGGCGGTCAGGGAGCCGCCGCCGAGCTCGAAGAAGTCGGACTGCCGGTCGAACACGGGGGTGCCGAGCACGGTCACCCACTCCTTCGCCAGCCACGCCTCGTCGGGCGTGAACACGGTGAGCGCCTCGGTGATCTCCTCGGTCACCTCCGGCAGCGGCCAGGGCAGGGCGTCCCGGTCGACCTTGCCCGAGGTGCGGACGGGCAGCTCGTCGACGACCGCGAGCAGCGGGATCAGCGGAGCCGGCAGCCGCTCGGCGAGGCGGGCCCGCGCGTCCGTCCGGCGGAACGAACCGGACGCCACCAGGTACCCGACCAGGATCTGCACGCCGGCCTCGGTGCGGCGGACGGCGACGGCGGCCGCCTCCACCCCCGGCAGGGCGGACAGCGCGGCCTCCACCTCGCCGAGCTCGATCCGGCGTCCACCCACCTTCACCTGGTCGTCGGCGCGGCCGTGGAAGGACAGCCCGTCGGGCTCCAGCGCGACCAGGTCGCCGGAGCGGTAGGCGCGCGACCAGCCCAGCGATTCCAGCGGGGCGTACTTCTCGGCGTCCCTGCCTGCGTCGAGGTAGCGGGCGAGGCCGACGCCGCCGATCACGAGCTCGCCGACGGTGCCGGGCGGGACGGGTTCGCCGTCGGCGCCGACCACGGCGACCGCCCAGCCGTTCAGCGGCAGCCCGATCCCCAGGCGCGGGCCGCCGTCCAGCAGTGAGGCCGTGGCGACCACGGTGGCCTCGGTGGGGCCGTAGGTGTTCCACACCTCGCGGCCCTCGCCGACCAGCCGGGCGGCGAGTTCGGGCGGGCAGGCCTCGCCGCCGAAGATCAGCAGCCGCACCTGTTCGAGCGCCTCGACCGGCCACAGCGCGGCCAGCGTCGGCACGGTGGAGACGACGGTGATCCGGTGCCGGACGAGCCAGCCGCCGAGGTCGGCGCCGCTGCGGACGACCGAGCGCGGCGCGGGCACGAGGCAGGCGCCGTGCCGCCAGGCCAGCCACATCTCCTCGCACGAGGCGTCGAAGGCCACCGACAGCCCGGCGAGCACGCGATCGCCGGGCCCGAGCGGGGCTTCGGCGAGGAACAGCCCCGCCTCGGCGTCCACGAACGCCGCCGCCGAGCGGTGCGTCACCGCGACCCCCTTGGGGACACCGGTGGAGCCCGAGGTGAAGATGATCCACGCGTCGTCGTCCGGGCCGGGGTCGGCGGGCTCGGCGGACGGCGGGGCGGGGCGGCGCCGCGGCGCGTACCCGTCCATGGTCCACTGGCCGGCCACGTCCGCCTCGGCGAAGACCAGGTCGGCGCGCTCCGGCGGGTCGTCGGCATCGACGGGGACGTAGGCTGCGCCGGCCGCGAGCACCGAGAGGATCGCCACGTACAGCTCGCGCGAGCCGGACGGCAGGCGCACCCCGACCCGGTCGCCACGGCGGACGCCCCGCGCGGCCAGCGTGGCGGCACCGCGGCCGACGGACTCGACCAATTCCGCGTAGCTGAGCGTGCCGTCCGGGTCCTCGATCGCGGCGGAGTCCGGATGGGCCGCCACAGTCGCGCGCAGGACGTCGAGCAGGGTGCGGGGCGGCGGCGCCGCCTGCGTCCGGTCGACGAGGGAGATCGGCGCCGCCCCGGCGGAGGGCGGCAGGTCCGCGTCCTGGCTCACGCTTCGACGCTAGGCCACCGCGGGCTCGCGGTGGCAGCGTCTTGCCCGCGATGACTGGTCACGCCCCGGCGACCGCGGCCTCCACCCGGCGGCTCGCCCGCTCGACGGCCAGCGCCCCGGCCAGGCCGAGCAGGAGGAACAGCGCGGCGGCCCAGAGCGCGGCACTTGCCGACTGGGCGAACGCGAGCGAGAGCTGGTCGGCCACCTGCGGGCCGAGTTCGCCGAAGTAGCCGTCGGTGCCCTTGGCCCGGATCCAGGCGATCACGGCGCCCGCGGTGCCGGTCATGTAGTCGATCATGGTCAGGGCGTCGTCGTGGCTCACCCCGGCCACGAGAGCGAGGCGCTGCGGCACGGTGATCGCGAAGCCGGTGGCGAGGATCGTGCCGGCCAGCGCGGCCCCGAACGCCGAGCCGAGCTGGCGGACGGTGCTCTGCGTCGCCGCGGCCGTGCCCGAGCGCCCGACCGGCACGTCGCGCAGCACCGTCGACGTCAGTTGGGCGGACGCCAGGCCGAGGCCCAGCCCGTAGACCGCGAGCAGCACCGCGACCACGGCCACCGGCAGGCCGGACGGCAGCAGCCAGGCTGCGACGACCGTGGCGGCCAGCTCGAGGGCGAGGCCCACCGTGACCAGCCGCGGCGGGTCCAGCCGGTGGGCCAGCGATCGCGCCCGGGCACCGGCGACGAAGGCGCCGCCGGCCATCGCCGCGAGCACCCAGCCGGCCTGCAGCACCGACAGCCGCTCGGCGTAGACGAGGTACAGCGGGAGCGCGAACAGCAACGCGAACTCCCCCACCGCGACCATCGCCGCGGTCAGGTTGCCCCAGGCGAACGTGGG
>JBDHZJ010000098.1:0-7350 GCA_039811825.1 Propionicimonas sp. | reverse complement strand
GATGACCCTCTCCCTCGGCCACACCAAACCGGTCCTCCCCGGCCGGAAATGACCCACACCTACAACAGGAGATCCCATCTTTCCCCCGTCGAGAGATCATCCCGGAGCAGTCCGTGTCAGGCCGGTGCCGCCCCAAGGCGGACGGTGAACCGGGTCGCGGGCACGTCGCCCTCGGAGGGGCCGGCCTCCGAGCCGAGCAGCGAGTGGCCACGCATCCGGCACCATGCGGACAGGTCCGCCGCCGTCGCCGGATCGGTCGCGAGCAGGTCCACCAGCGCACCCTCCGGCAGGTCGCGCGCCGCCGCGGCGATCCGGATGATCGGCACCGGGCAGCGCGCCCCCCGCGCGTCGACGACGGCGACTCCCTCGGATCCGATCGGGCCCGCCCTCCTTGCGTCTTCCGGGCCCGGGTGACCCCGGAGCCGGGCGATGACCTCGGGCAGGGCCGCCGTGAGGGCATCGACGGCGGCGGCGCGGTCGGGAGCGACCGCCTCCCAGGGCAGCGTCACGCGGATGTTGCCGTGCGTCAGCACGCCCATGGCGGCCAGGACATGGCTCGGCTCCAGCGTCGAGGCGGTGCAGGCCGACCCGGAGGCGACCGCGAGCCCGACCCGGTCGAGTTCGGTGACGATCGACTCGCCGTCCACGCCGAGCGCACTGACGGTCACGATGTGCGGCAACCGGTCCACGGGGTCCCCGGCGACGTCGACATCGGGGATCCGCGCGGCGGCCGCCCGGATCCGCTCCGTCAGGGCCCGCGCGGCGGCACCGTCCTCGTCCGCGACCGCCGCGCACTGCCGCCACGCCTCGGCCGCGGCGAGGGCGAGCGGCACCCAGGCCTGGGCGTCGGCGCGGCCGGATTCGGCCTCCCTCATCGGGCCGCTCCGGCCGAACCGGACCCGCCCCGGCACCACGAGCACCCCGAGCGGCGGTCCGCCGACACTCACCGCGTCCACGACCAGGGCGTCGTATGCCGTGGGCACGGACACCCGCCCGCCACTCGCCGACGCGTCGACGAGGAGGGGTACCCCGACGGCCGAGCACTCGGCATACGCCTCGTCGACCGGCTGAACCGTGCCGACCTCCCCGTTCGCGTCCTGGAGCGCGGCCAGCGCGGTCCCCGGTACGGCGACGGCGGACCGCCACGCATCGAGATCGACCCGTCCCCACCGGTCGACCGGGACCTCGGCGAGGAGGCCGGGGTCGTCGGCCTGGGCCGCGGCATACCGCGCGGGGATCAGGACGCTCGACTGCTCGACCGCGGAGGCGACGATCCGCCGCCCGATGCGACGCCGGGGCCAGGCCAGGCCGTCCATCGCGGCCCGGACCGCATCCGGACCCCCTCCGGCGTGGAACGAGACGTCGTCGGGGCGCACGCCCAGCCCGTCGGCGACCACCGCCCGCGCCTGGTCGAGCAGCGCCCGAGCGCGCCGGGAGTCATGGTGCAACCGGCGCGGATCGGCCCATCCGGCGTCGATCGCGGCGAGGAGCGTATGCCGCGCGGCCGGGTGCATCGGTCCCGGCGCCGCGTCCAGCGTCATCGCAGGTGAGGGGTCGGACGGCACGGAAGATCACGTTACGGGACCCTTACTGCACACTCGGATCACCCTGCTGTAGTTTTTCCCTCAGGCCGATGTGCGCTGCACCCGGCCTGCTGGGAGTTCGAGACGGATCGACACGAACGAGGTGCGCGTTGCGTTTGCCACAAGCCGAAGTTCGCCGCAGGCGGCGGCTCGGGCTCGGTCTGGCGGTCACGGCCGTCGTGCTCAGCCTCGCCGGCTGTTCGAGCCTGGGAATCCAGGGCAAGGCCTCCAACGGGTTCCTTCCCCAGGGGGCGACCGAAGGCGCCGATCGGGTGCGATCCCTGTGGATCGGATCGTGGATCGCCGCCCTGTGCGTGGGTGGCCTCGTCTGGGGCCTGACCATCTGGTGCATGGTCGCCTACAAGCGCCGCAAGGACGACCCGCCACTGCCCGTGCAGTTGAAGTACAACGTGCCGATCGAGATCCTCTACACGATCGTGCCGATCTTCATGATCGGCGTCCTCTTCTACTACACCGACCGGGACGCACGGGACCTGACCGACATCAAGCAGAAGCCGGACGTCATCATCAACGTCATCGGCAAGCAGTGGAGTTGGGACTTCAACTACGTGACGGGCAACGCCCACGAGGCGGGTACGCAGGCGCAGTTGACCGGCAAGCCGGGCATCGAGAAGACGCTCCCCACGCTCTACATCCCCGTGCACAAGCGGGTCGAGTTCCAGTTGGTCGCCAATGACGTCATCCACTCGTTTTGGGTGCCGGTCTTCCTCCAGAAGCTGGACATGATCCCCGGGCGCGTCAACACCTTCCAGGTCGTCCCGACCCGTGAGGGCACCTTCGCCGGCAAGTGCGCGGAGTTGTGCGGCGCCTATCACTCGCGCATGCTGTTCAACATCAAGGTCGTCAGCCAGGCCGAGTACGACCAGCACATGGCCGATCTGAAGGCTCAGGGCAACGAGGGCCTCCTGCCCTCGAATGTCCTGCGCACCCCGATCATTCCCCAGGACCAGAACAAGTTGACCACGGAGGGGAACTGACCATGAGCAGTATCACCTCGGACGGAACTCTCCTCCGGACGACCGAGCGGGTTCAGCACAAGCGGCTGGCACCGGGCACCACTGCGGTGAAGTGGCTGACGACGACCGATCACAAGGTCATCGGCAATCTGTACTTCATCACGTCGTTCGTCTGGTTCCTCATCGGCGGCGTGATGGCCCTGCTGATCCGGCTCGAGCTGTTCCAGCCGGGCCTGCAGATCGTCGACGACGAGGATCAGTACAACCAGCTGTTCACGATGCACGGCACGATCATGCTGCTGCTCTTCGCCACCCCGCTCTTCGCCGGCTTCGCCAATGCCCTGGTGCCGCTGCAGATCGGCTCACCCGACGTGGCCTTCCCGCGGCTGAACATGTTCGCCTACTGGCTCTACCTGTTCGGTGGCCTGATCGCGGCCTTCGGCTTCCTCACCCCGGGCGGGGCCGCCGCCTTCGGCTGGTTCGCCTACGCCCCGCTGTCCAACAGCGTCTTCAGCCCGAGCGTCGGCGGTGACCTGTGGGTCTTCGGCCTCGCCCTCGGTGGTTTCGGGACGATCCTCGGTGGCGTCAACTTCATCACGACGATCATCTGTATGCGGGCGCCGGGCATGACGATGTTCCGGATGCCCATCTTCACGTGGACCATCCTGATCACGTCCCTGCTGGTCATCCTCATCTTCCCGCCACTGGCCGCCGCGCTCTTCGCGCTCGGTGCCGACCGGCGGTTCGGGGCTGACGTGTTCGCGCCCGAGAACGGCGGTCCGATCCTCTGGCAGCACATCTTCTGGTTCTTCGGGCATCCCGAGGTCTACGTCATCGCGTTGCCCTTCTTCGGGATCATCTCCGAGGTGCTGCCGGTGTTCGCGCGCAAGCCGATCTTCGGTTACAAGACCCTCGTCTTCGCGACCATCGCGATCGCGGCTCTCTCGGTGAGCGTGTGGGCGCACCACATGTACGTCACCGGGCAGATCCTCCTGCCGTTCTTCTCCATCATGACGATGCTCATCGCGGTGCCCACCGGGGTGAAGTTCTTCAACTGGATCGGCACCCTGTGGGGCGGCCATCTGGTCTTCAGCACACCGCTGATATGGGCGCTGGGCTTCCTGGTGACCTTCCTCTTCGGTGGCCTGACCGGTGTCATCCTCGCCAGCCCGGCTCTCGACTTCAGCCTTTCGGACAGCTACTTCGTGGTCGCACACTTCCACTACGTCGTCTTCGGCACCGTGGTCTTCGCGATGTTCGCCGGGTTCTACTTCTGGTGGCCCAAGCTGACCGGCCGGATGCTCAATGAGACGCTCGGCAAGATCCACTTCTGGATGCTCTTCTTCGGCTTCCACATGACCTTCCTCATCCAGCACTGGCTCGGGGTGGACGGCATGCCCCGCCGCTATGCCGACTACATGCCCGAGGACGGCTTCACCACGGCCAACCAGATCTCGACGATCGGAGCGCTGCTCCTGGGTGCCTCCACCATCCCGTTCGTCTACAACGTGTGGAAGACCTGGAAGACCGCGCCGCTGGTCGACTCCGATGACCCGTGGGGCTATGGCGCCTCGCTCGAGTGGGCGACGAGTTGCCCGCCGCCGCGGCACAACTTCGACAGCATCCCGCGCATCCGGTCGGAGCGGCCCGCGTTCGACCTGCATCACCCCGAAGCGGCCCCGGCATCGCTGCGCCGCGCCAATGAGGCCGACGCGCGTCGCGTCGCCGCCAGGAAGGGCTGACCCGGCATGAAGGTCGAGAGCATCGTCTTCGGTCTCATCGCCGTCTTCGGGGCGGTCATGGCGCCCATCTACGGCCACTTCACCCACTGGAAGGAGCCCGTCGGCCCTGTCGGTCTCTTCCTCGCCGCCGCGCTCGGCGCGATGGTCGCGTTCTATCTCTGGCTGACGGGGAAGCGCATCGGCTACCGCCCCGACGACAACCCCGATGGCGAGATCAACGAGGTCGAGGGTGACTACGGCACCTTTTCGCCGCACAGCTGGTGGCCGCTCTGGCTCGGGCTGTCGGCCGCGCTGCTCATGATGGGGATCGCCGTCGGATGGTGGCTCTCCATCGTCGGCGCGTTCTTCGGCGTCTTCGCCCTCATCGGGTGGACCTTCGAGTACTACAAGGGCCCGCACGCGAACTGATCCCCGACCGCGGGGAGCATCGCCCTCAGCCCCAGCCGAGGTCGTGGAGCCGCTCGTCGTCGATCCCGAAGTGGTGGGCGATCTCGTGCACCACGGTGATGCCGATCTCGTCGACGAGTTCGGCTCGTGACCGGCACATCCGGGTCAGCGGGCCGCGGAACAGGGTGATCCGGTCGGGCAGGTTGCCCATGCCCCAGCCCGCGTCGCGGTCGGTGAGGGCGGTCCCCTCATACAGCCCGAGGAGGTCGGGATCCTCGCGATCCGGTTCGTCCTCGACGAAGAACGCCACGTTGTCGAGTCGGGCCATGAGCTCGGCCGGCATGGCATCCAGCGCGTCGGCGACCGCCGCCTCGAAGTCCTCCCGGCTCATCGCGACCATGTCAGGACGATAGCCGCCCGAGCCCCGGGTGGACGTGCGCCGTCGCGTGGACTCCCCTCGTCAGGCGTGGGCCGCGGGCGCGGGGGTCGCCGGCAGATCCGCCTCGCCGCTGCGCGCGAACCACACGTGGTTGAGAGCGAACCGGATGCATCCACCGAGCATGGTGCCGAGCACGACCATCCCGGATTGTTCGAGCGAGGTCGCGCCGGGCCAGATGGCCAGCAGCAGGCTGCTCACGCCGAGTTCGGCGAGGGCGGTCCCGAAGGTGACCACCCCGTCCGCGCCGCGCAGTTGGGCGCCGGTGACGCCATAGGTGAACCGCCGGTGACCGAGGTTGCCCAGGAGGGTCGAGGTGATCCAGGACAGGACGTTGGCCAGCTGGGTGCCCATGACCAGCGACAGCACCCAGAACAGCCCGACATAGAGCGTGGTGCCCAGGGCGCCGACGAGGATGAACCGGAGCATCTGCACCGGGATGGTCCCGGTGGACCGCGCATGGTGCTCCGGTGGCGTCATACGGGCCATTGTGCCGGTCCGGGCCGTGCGCGCGTTGTGTGGTTCGTATGCCGAGTCTGTGCCCCCAGGCCGGGTCCCCGCCGGCGACCGACCGGAAGGGCCGGGACTCCCGCTGCGGGAATCCCGGCCCTGTGTCCGGTATGCCGATCGGCGCGTCAGTGGCTGGCGCCGGCGTGCGTGCCCTCCCCGGCCTCGATGGCCTCGTGGGCGTGCCCGTCGTGGTGGGCGGCCGCGAGTTCCTCGGGGGTGACCGGCTCGACGCGGTTGCCGAAGTAGAAGCGCGACACGCGTTCACGCAACTTGGCGTGCTTGGCCGACCGGTCGGCGACACCATGCGCATCGGTGCCCGCGGTCAGTTCGAGGGGACTCTGCTCCTCGAAGCTGACCAGCTTCCACCGGGTGTACTCATCGAGCGGCTCATGCGCCTCGAAGAACTTCCCGTCGCCGGTCCGGATGATGTGACCGGTCTCGCGTCCGTGGAGGACGAGGTTGCGGTCGGCCCGCTGCAGGCTCAGGGCGATCCGGCGGGTCGCCCAGAAGGCGATCACCGGAAGGATGAAGACACCGGCCCGGAAGAACAGGGTGATGTCGTTGATCGACATGTGCAGCTTGATCGCGATGATGTCGTTGCCCGCGGCGAACAGGAGCACGCCATAGAAGGTGAGGGCGGCGACGCCGAGCGCGGTCCGGGTCGGCTGGTTGCGTGGCCGGTCCAGGAGGTGGTGCTCCCGCTTGTCGCCGGTCACCCAGGCCTCGATGAACGGATAGGCGCCCATGATGCCGTACATCACCGGGATGAGCATGAGGGCGCCGATCGCGACGTTGAAGCTCCACGTGAACCCGAGGGCGGTGAACTCGAAGAACCCGGGGAACAGACGCAGGGCCCCGTCGGCGAAGCCCATGTACCAGTCCGGCTGGCTGCCGGCCGTGACCGCGGACGGGTCATAGGGGCCATAGACCCAGATGGAGTTGATCTGGACCAGGGAGGCGAGCAGGGCGGTGAAGCCGAAGACGATGAAGAAGAACCCGCCGGCCTTGGCGGCATACACCGGCATGACGGGGAAGCCGACCACATTGTCGTTGGTGCGGCCGGGGCCGGGGTACTGGGTGTGCTTCTGCACCGCGACCATGACGATGTGCGCGGTGAACAGCCCGATGAGCAGGGCCGGCAGGAGCAGGACGTGCACGCCGTAGAGCCGGGGGATGATCGCCTCGCCGGGGAAGTCGCCGCCGAAGACGATGTAGGCGAGGTAGGAGCCGATCACCGGCGCCGAGAGCATGAAGCCCTGGGCCGCCCGGATGCCGGTGCCGGAGAGGAGGTCGTCCGGCAGTGAGTAGCCGGCGAAGCCCTCGACGAGCGCGAGCATGGAGAGCACGCAACCGATGATCCAGTTCATCTCCCGCGGCTTGCGGAAGGCGCCGGTGAAGAAGACCCGGAGCATGTGCGCGGACAGGGCGACGATGAACATCAGAGCCGCCCAGTGGTGCATCTGCCGGATCAGCAGACCGCCCTTGACGTCGAAGGAGATGTTCAGCGACGAGGCGTAGGCCTCGGACATGGGCACGCCGCGCAGCGGGAGGTAGGAGCCGTCATACGGCACATGGCTCGCGCTCGGGATGAACCAGAAGGTGAGGAAGACGCCGGTCAGCAGGCAGATGATCATCGAGTACATCGCGATCTCGCCGAGCATGAACGACCAGTGGTCCGGGAAGACCTTTTTCATCAGGTAGTTGACGCCCTTGGC
>JBDHZJ010000097.1:0-7369 GCA_039811825.1 Propionicimonas sp. | reverse complement strand
CGCGGATCGCTCAGGCGGCGGGTTCGCGACGGATCGGCTTGGCGAGGTCGACCGAGCCCGGGATCGAGGACCCCACGACGGCGAAACCCGCCGATTCGTACAGGGTGATGTTGCCCAGGCTGTGCTCGCCCGTGGAGAGGACCACCCGCTCCGGTCCGTCCGGGTAGCGGGCCTCGACGTGCTGGAGCAGCAACCTGGCCAGTCCGCGCCGCCGCTGGTCCGGTGCGACCATGAGCCGCGCCACCCTCCAGTTCTTCGCGTCCCGCCACGCCTGGACCGACGCGACCATCCTGCCGCCACGTCGCACGACGACGACCTCGCGCTCGGTGATCATTCGCTGGACGTCCTCGAGCCCCTCGCGGAAGGCGGGCACGGCGAGCGTGTTGTTGGCGATCGCTTCGTCGACCCAGCAGCACCGCTGCAGGACGAGCAGTTCGGCGGCGTCGGCCGCGGTGGCGGTGGCTGCGGACAGGTCCTCCGGGAGGTGGGGGATCGGGAGGGACACCGCCCGCAGGGGACGGAGGATCCGGGCCAGCCCGACCAGTCGGGCCACGGCATCCCGCGCCGCCCGGTCCCGCCCCGCGTCGTCCGGAAGCAGGTCGCCGGTCCAGTCCGCCAGCCGCAGGCAGACGTCCGGGCCCGTCGACACCAGCCCCAACGTGGTGGCCACCTGCTTTCCTGCGAGCACGGCGCGGGTACCCGCAGAGGTGTTGCCGTAGCCGACCCAGGCGACCGGCTTGTCCCTCCATTCCGCGGAGAGGTGGTCGAACGCGTTCTTGAGCGAGGCCGGCAGCGAGTGGTTGTTTTCGCTCGTGATGACGAGGATCGCGTCCGCGTCGGTGACCATCCGGCTCCATCGGCGGGTGTGCGGCGAGGCGTAGTGGCCGGTGTGCGGCTCTTCGGGTTCATCGTCCAGCGGCAGTCTCAACGCTCGCAGGTCGGCGACCTCGACGACGGCACCGCAGGAGTTCACGACCGCCCGGGTCGCCGTGAGCCACCAGGCCAGGACGGCGTCCGCGCGGCGAACCGGTCGGACGCTCGCGACGATCGCCAGGATTCGGACGGGAGCATTCTTTGACATGTCAAAGACATCAGGTCGATATCTTTGACATGTCAACGGTATGCTGGAGTCATGGTGGGCGATGTCGACTGGCTCAGTGAGGACGAACTGCGGGACTGGATGCAGTTCCGGCGGCTCCTGACGGTGCTTCCGGCGCGACTCTCCCGGGATCTCGTGCCGACCGGCCTCTCGGCCCCCGACTACGAGGTGCTGAGCACCTTGTCCGAGCGCGAGGACCGGGCCTGGGGGCTGCGTGACTTCGCGGAGAAGATGCAGTGGTCGCGGAGTCGGCTCTCCCACCACGCGGCCCGGATGGAGGCGCGTGGCCTGATCACCCGTGCGCCGGATCCGGACGACGCGAGGGGATCGATCTACCACCTCACCGAGGCGGGGCTGCAGGCTCTCGTCGAGGCGGCGCCGATGCACGTCGACTCCGTGCGCAGGCGGCTCCTGGACCATCTCGAGCCCGGGGAACTGGCCGCGCTCGGCCGGCTCTCCCGACGGATCGCGGACCTCCCGGACTGATCCGGGTGGGACCGGCCCTGGCGGCCATCGTCGCATTCGGGTGGCATTCGGGTGGCATTCGGGTGGCCTCGAACCGGCTACAATCGAACACGTGCACGATAATCGGGTGAGGGGGCGGACGGCCTACGCGCCACCGGGCTGGCCGGCCGGGGTGCGTCCGCCCGGTTGCACGGACTGGGAGGTGAGCGCGTCGGCCTTCCTGCTCGACTGCTGCCCGGCCGACTACCGCGGCTACCCGGTGCTGCGCAGGCACCCGGTAGTGCTCGCCGGCTTCGCCCTGGCGTTCGTGGGCGCGCAGGTGGCGGCGAGCACGGACGCGCTGGGCACTGTCCGGCGGAGCCTGGCGGAGTTGGTGCCCCCCGAGGTCGTGCAGGCCGCCGTGGACGCGTGGGAGGAGCAGTCGGCGCGCCTGCAGCGGACCCTCCGGGAGGTCGGCCTGGTGGAGGAGGCGCTGCGCGGCCGGGTGTTCGTGCCCCGACTGGGGACATAGACTCGACCGGTGCCCCTGCTCGACGCCGTCAACGACCCGGACGACCTCAAGGCCCTCACGCCGGCGCAGGTCCGGCGCCTGGCCGAGGAGATCCGCGCCTTCCTGATCACCAGCGTGAGCCGCACCGGGGGCCACCTGGGGCCGAACCTCGGGGTCGTCGAGCTCACCCTCGCCCTGCACCGGGTGTTCGACTCGCCGCGGGACGCGATCATCTTCGACACCGGCCACCAGAGCTACGTGCACAAGATCGTCACCGGCCGGCGCGACCGGTTCGACACCCTGCGCCAGACGGACGGGCTGTCGGGCTACCCGAGCCGCGCCGAGTCACCGCACGACTGGGTGGAGAACTCGCACGCGTCCACCGCCCTGTCCTGGGCCGACGGGCTGGCCAAGGCCTTTCGGCTGCGCGGCGAGGACCGCTTCGTGGTCGCCGTCGTGGGCGACGGCGCGCTCACCGGCGGCATGGCGTGGGAGGCCCTGAACAACATCTCGGTAGCCGAGGACGAGAAGCTGGTCATCGTCGTGAACGACAACGGCCGCTCCTACACCCCGACCGTCGGCGGCATCGCCACCCAGCTGTCGGTGCTGGGCAAGCAGCTGTCCGCGATCCGCACTGACCGGCGCTACGAGCGGACGCTGCAGCGGATCAAGAACCTGGTCCGCCGCGCCCCGGTGATCGGCGAGGCGGCCTACGGGCTGCTGCACGGCCTGAAGATCGGCGTGAAGGACGTGCTGGCGCCCCAGGGCATGTTCAGCGACCTCGGGCTGAAGTACGTCGGCCCGATCGACGGGCACGACCTGGAGGCCGTCGAGCTGGCGCTGCAGCAGGCGAAGGGCTTCGGGGCGCCCGTGCTCGTGCACTGCATCACCCAGAAGGGGCGTGGCTTCAAGGCGGCCGAGGACAACGAACAGGACCGGTTCCATGCGGTCGGCCCGATCGACGAGGTCACCGGGGAGTCCCTGGCCGCGGCCGGGGTGCGCACGTGGACCGACGCGTTCGGCGACGAGCTCGCCCGGATCGGGGCCACGGACGAACGGGTGGTGGCGATCACGGCGGCGATGCTGCACCCGACGGGGCTGGACCGGTTCGCCCGGCTCTACCCGGACCGCACCTTCGATGTCGGCATCGCCGAACAGCACGCCGTGACCTCCGCGGCCGGACTCGCCGCCGGCGGCCTGCACCCGGTGTTCGCGGTGTATGCGACGTTCCTCAACCGCGCGTTCGACCAGGTCCTGATGGACGTCGCCCTGCACCGCCAGGGCGTCACCTTCGTGCTCGACCGGGCCGGGGTGACCGGACCGGACGGGCCCAGCCACAACGGCATGTGGGACGGTTCCCTGCTCCCGCTGGTGCCGGGCCTGCAGCTGGCCGCCCCCCGGGACGAGCAACGCCTCGGCGAGGCGCTGCGCAGGGCGGTGACGGTCGACGACGCCCCGACCGTGCTGCGCTACTCGAAGGAGCGGGTGCCCGACCCGATGCCGGCGTTCGAGCAGCGGGGCGACGTGGACGTGCTGTTCGCCAGCGAGCGTCCGCGGGTGCTCGTGGTCGGTTACGGCCAGCTCTGCGGGACGGCCGTCGAGGTCGGCAGCCGGCTCGCGCAGCAGGGCATCGCGGCGACGGTCGTCGACCCCGTCTGGGCGCTGCCGGTCTCCGCCGACCTGCTCGGGCTGGTCGCGCGGCACGAGCTCGTGGTGACCGTCGAGGACAACGGGGTGGCCGGGGGCCTTGGCGCGACCCTCGCCCAGGCCGCGCGCGCCGCGGGCATTGACACCCGGCTGCGGGAGTTCGGGATTCCGCAGGAGTTCCTTGGCCAGGCCAGCCGCGGCGAGTTGCTGGAGCGGATCGGGCTGAGCGCCCAGCGGATCGCCCGGGTCGTGACCGAACTGGTGGCGGCGGAGGAGAACCCGGAGCAGGTCACCACTGCGCGGTGATCACCGGCACGACCAGCTCGCGCTGCCAGGCGCGGGCGCCGAGCTCGCCCAGTCGCGCGTCCACCTCGGCGGCCGAGGCGACGTCGGGTGAGTCCCAGAGCAGGCGGCGCAGGTGGTCGGGGGAGAGCAGGTTCTCCACCGGGACCTCGTGGGCACCGGCCAGTTCGATCAGGGCGGGACGGACCCGGTTGAACCGGGCGAACGATGCCGGCCAGCGCCGCTCCCACGACCGTGGCATGGGCGGGCCGTCAGGGGCGATCGTGCGGGGCGGCAGCTCCGACCTGGGCAGGCCGGCGGCGCGGTCGAGCGCGTCCAGCCAGCGGGCCTCGTAGCGGCTCGCCACGCGATTGTTGAACCCGCGCACCGAGCGCAGGTCGCCACGGGTGAGCCGGGCCTTGTGCTCGGTCTCGAGTCGCGCGGCGAGGTCGGTGATGGCGCGGTCGGGCACCACGCGTCCCGGCGAGCGGTCCTCGGCGCTGGCCAGCGTGTCGCGCACCTGCCAGAGCTCCCGCACCACGGCGAGTGCGGCCGGGGTGCGCAGGCCGTGCAGGCCGGACGTGCGGCGCCAGGGGTCCTTGCGCGGGTGCGGCGCGTCGGTGGCGTGCTCGGCGAGGTACCTGAACTCCTGGTGCGCCCAGTCGAGCTTGTCCGCCGCGGTCAGGCGCTCGATCAGCCACTCCCGCAGTTCGGTCAGCCGTTCCACGTCGAGGGCGGCGTAGGCGAGCCAGTCGGCGGGGATCGGCCGCCGCGACCAGTCCGCGGCAGAGTGCTCCTTCAACAGCGTGACGCCGAGCGCCTGTTCCATCAGTGCCCCGAGGCTGACCTTGCTCAGGCCGAGCAGCCTGGCGGCCAGCTCGGTGTCGAACAGGCGGACGGGAAGGAACTGCACCTCGGCGAGGCAGGGCAGGTCCTGGCTCGCCGCGTGCAGGATCCAGTCCGGCTCGGAGAGCTCGCGGGCGAACTCGCTGAAGTCGGCGCGCGGGCTGCCCTCCTCGAAGGCCGTCGGGTCGATCAGGTGGGTGCCGGCGCCGGCGCGGCGGAGCTGGATGAGGTAGGCCTTGGCGGAGTAGCGGTAGCCCTGCGCGCGTTCAGTGTCGATGGCCAGCGGACCGTGGCCGGCGAGCAGGGCGGCCCGGGACGCGGCGAGGGCTTCGGGGGTCTCGACGACATCCGGAATGCCGTCCACGGGCACCGCGAGAACGGGGTAGCCCTCCGCGGGCGCCTCGGTACCGCTCACCGCAGCCACGTTCCCGAACGGCGTGGTGCGATCGGCACGACGCCGTCGGGCAGTGGCGGCAACCCGGCGGTGAGGCACAACAGTTCGGACCAGGCCCGCAGGTGGCGGACCACGTCGTCGGAGGTGGCGACCGCGGGCGTCCAGGACGCCCTCAGCTCGACCTCCGCACGCGGCGGGTCGGCGGCGATACCGCCGAAGGAGCGGCTCGAGACCGCGGTGACGGTGCCGCTGGGCGAGGAGTACTCGGCCTGGTTGCGCTCCAGCGCGTCCAGCAGCCACGACCAGCCGACCTCGGTGAGCAGCGGATCGGTGACCATCTCCACGTCGACGTCCGCGCGGGCGTAGGTGACGCAGCGGAAGTCGCCGTCCCAGGACGCGTTGCCGGCCGGGTCGTGCAGCAGCACGAGGCGGCCGCTGCCCAGCTCGACCTCGTTCAGTTCGAGGTCGGCGCTGATCGCGACGGCGTACGGTGCGATCTTCTGCGGCGCCGGGATCTCCTCGACCTTGAGTTCGGGGCGCCAGGACATCCCGAGGATTGCCTGCACCGCTGTCTCGAACAGCGGTGGAGTGCTGGGTTCACGCCGGGCGGCCACGTGCCGAGCGTACCCATCCGGCGTGGTCACACTGTGGTTGGCGCGCCGTCAGGACTCGGCCGGTTCGAACTCGAGGCAGACCGAGTTGATGCACCAGCGCTGGTCGGTGGGCGTGTCGTACCCCTCGCCGGAGAACACGTGGCCCAGGTGGGAGTCGCACGCCGCACAGCGCACCTCGGTACGAGGGTGCCTCGGCAGGCTGTCATCGTGCAGCAGCCGGACGCGGTCCTCGGCGGCGGAGGTGTAGAACGACGGCCACCCGCAGTGGGAGGAGAACTTGTGCTCGCTGCGGAACAGCTCGGCGCCGCAGGCCCGGCACTTGTAGACGCCGACACCGGTGTGGTCGGTGTACTCGCCGGTGAAGGGGGCCTCGGTGCCGGACTCGCGGAGCACCCGGTACTCCAGCGGGGTGAGCTGGGCGCGCCACTCCTCGGGGGTCTTGATCACCTTGAGTTCCATCTGTCCTCCTTCTTGGGCAGTTGTACGCGTCCGGCGGGTGCGCCCACCGTGGCATGGGGGGTCGACAGTAGCCTGACGGCCATGGCGACGCCGGCGGAGGTCCTGGACATCGAGGGGCGCGAGGTGCGCATCTCCAGTCCGGACAAGCCGTACTTCGCTGGCTTGGGGGTCAACAAGCTCGGGGTGGTCGATTATTTCCGCAGCGTCGGCCCCGGGATCGTTGCCGCCCTGAAGGACCGTCCCACGGCGATGGAGCGCTGGCCCGGCGGGGTCCGCGAGGACGTCGTGGTGGCCACCCGCGCGGACGGCAGGGGAGAGGCGTTCTACCAGAAGCGGGCACCGGCCAACACCCCGGACTGGGTGCAGACCGCCGACGTGCGCTTCCCGTCCGGCCGGACGGCCACAGAGGTGGCACCGGCGGACCTGCCGAGCGTGCTGTGGATGGTGAACCTCGGCACCGTCCGGTTCCACCCGTGGCCGGTGCGCGCCGCCGACACCGACGCGGTCGACCAGTTGCGGATCGACCTCGACCCCCAACCGGGCGTGGACTTCGCCACGACGGTGCGGGCGGCGCGGGAACTGCGCGGGGTGCTCGACGAGGCGGGGCTGACCGGGTTCTGCAAGACCAGCGGGGGACGTGGCGTGCACGTGTTCGCCCCGATCGTGGGCTCTGACTTCATCGACGCCCGGCACGCGGCGATCGCGGTGGGACGCGAGCTGGCCCGCCGGCTGCCCGACGACGTGACCGTGAACTGGTGGAAGGAGGAACGCGGCGAGAGGGTGTTCGTCGACTTCAACCAGATGGCCCGCGACCGGCTGATGACCTCCGCGTACTCGATCCGGCCCACCCCGAAGGGACTCGTGTCCGCACCGCTGGAGTGGGACGAGCTGCCCGGGATCACGCCCGCCGACTTCACGATCCTGGCCATGCCGGCCCGGTTCGCCGAGCGGGGCGACCTGTGGGCGGCGATGGACGCCACCGAACCCGGCACGCTGGACGTCGCGCTGGAGTGGTACGCGCGCGACGCGGCCGACGGCGAGGGCGAGCTGCCCTATCCGCCGGAGTACCCGAA
>JBDHZJ010000096.1:0-7390 GCA_039811825.1 Propionicimonas sp. | reverse complement strand
ATCGCCCGCCAGGTTGGCTACATGAAGGTCGACCAGGAGGTCACCGAGGCCTACGCCGGCTACGCCCTCGGCTTCGCCATCCTCGCCGGGATCGCGGTCATCTCGCTGGCCGCCCGCTGGCCCTGACGCCATCTGATTCGCGTCGTCCGTAGCCTTCCAGCGCCGAACGGCTCCGTTCCGGTCGAACGCCTCCACCCAAGCAGGGGCGCTCGACCGAAACGGAGGCGTTCGACGTTCCTAGGCGCGGGCGCCGAAGATGGCGGTGCCGATCCGGACGACGGTGGCGCCGTGGGCGATCGCCAGTTCGAAGTCGCCGGACATGCCCATCGAGAGCTCGTCCCAGGACTGACCGGGCAGGGCGTCGTCCCGCAGCCGCCGCTGGACGTCCACGACCCGGCCGAAGCACGCCGCCACCCGGGCGGGGTCGGGGGACGGCAGCGCGAGCGTCATCAGGCCACGGACGCGCAGCGCGTCGAAGGCGGCGAGCTCGCGGGCGAAACCGGGCACCGCCTCGGGAGGCAGGCCGAACTTGGAGTCCTCGCCGGAGGAGTTCACCTGCACGAGCACGTCCAGCCGGCGTCCCTGCGCCTGCAGCCGCCGGTCGAGCTCGGCGGCGAGGGGGAGTGAGTCGAGCGCCTGGAACTCCGCGGCGAACCGCGCGACGAGCTTCGCCTTGTTCGACTGCAGGTGACCGATCATCACCCACTCCAGCCCGGGGACGCCGGCGAGTTCGACCGCCTTGGCCTGCGCCTCCTGCGCCTTGTTCTCACCGAACCGCGTGCAGCCTGCCGCATGCGCGGCGAGCACCTCCGCGGCAGGCCTGGTCTTGCTCACCGGGAGCAACCGCACCGACCCGGACGGGCGTCCCGCCGCCACGCAGGCCGCGTCGATCCGCGCCCGCACGGCGGCCAGGTTCGCGGCGATCGGGTGCACGGTCCCAGCTTTGCACGAGTCCCGCGCCCGGACTGGTACGAGCGGGACGGGTGGGGCAGAATGGTCACGTCCCCCGTGGGGCTGAGGTGGCTGGGGAAGGCACATCTCAGTGAGAGGGGGACCGATGTCCAGCACGCGCGGGATCATCCAGATCCACTCCGCGCCCGCTGCGCTACGCCCGCACCTGGAGTGGGCGGTCGGCGCAGTGTTCGGCGCACCCGTCGAGTTCCGCTGGGCCAACCAGCCGGCGGAGCCGCGCAGCCTGCGCGCCGAGTTCCCCTGGCACGGACGGATCGGTACCGGAGCCCAGCTGGCCAGCGCGCTGCGCGCCTGCGAGCGTGCCCGCTTCGAGGTCACCGAGGAGCCGTCCGCCGGACACGAGGGCCTGCGCTGGGCCTACACCCCGCGGTTGGGCATCTTCGCCGCCGCCATCGGGGAGCACGGCGACATCATGGTGCACGAGGACCGGCTCAAGCAGGCCATCCTCGCCGACGCGCTCGGGCGCCAGCCGCTCGGCGAGGGCATCGCCCAGCTCCTCGGCGCCGCGTGGGACGCCGAACTCGAAGCCTTCCGCCAGGCCGGCGACGGTGCCCCCGTCCGCTGGCTGCACCAGGTGGGCTGACCGCACGACAAAGTGTCCCGTAGAGGCCGACTACGGCCTCTACGGGACACTTTGCGTGAAGTGCGGGCTCAGAAGGTGGCGTTCTGGTTGGTGACGGCGATCGCCACGTTGTGGCCGCCGAAGCCGAACGAGTTGTTCAGCGCCGCCAGGTCGCCGCCGGGCAGCGAACGGGAGGCGTTCGCGGCCACGTCGATGTCCAGGCCCTCCTCGGGGTTCTCCAGGTTGATCGTCGGCGGCACGGTCCGCTCGCGCAGCGCCATCAGGGTGGCCAGGGTCTCCAGCGCACCGGCCCCGCCGAGCAGGTGGCCCGTCATCGACTTGGTCGAGGTCACTACGACGCCGTCGGCCGCGTCGCCGAGGGCGGTGCGGATCGAGTGGGCCTCGGTCATGTCGCCGGCCGGGGTGGACGTGCCGTGCGCGTTCACGTGCCGGATGTCGGACGCCGAGAGCCCGGAATCCTCCAGCGCCTTCAGCATGGCCCGGGACTGGCCCTCGCCGGACGGGTCGGGCTGCACCATGTCGTAGCTGTCGGCGGTGATGCCGGCGCCCGCGATGGTGCCGTAGATCTTGGCGCCGCGCGCCCTGGCGTGCTCGAGGGTCTCGATCACCATGATCGCCGAGCCCTCGCCCATCACGAAGCCGTCGCGGTCGGCGTCCCACGGACGCGAGGCGCGCTCGGGCTCGTCGTTGCGGCGGCTCAGCGCCTGCATCTGGCCGAACGCCGCGATCGGCAGCGGGTGGATCGTGGCCTCGGTGCCGCCGACGACGGCCATGTCGGCCCGGCCCAGCCGCAGCAGGTCGAGCCCCAGCGCGATCGCCTCGTTCGAGGATGCGCACGCCGACACCGGGGTGTGCACCCCGGCCTTCGCGTGCACGGCCAGGCCCACGTTCGCCGCCGGCGCGTTGGCCATCAGCATCGGGATCGTGAACGGGCTCACCCGGCGGTAGCCCTTGTCGCGGTGCGCGTCCCAGTTGTTCAGCAGGGAGTGCAGCCCGCCGATGCCGCTGGCGACGGAGACGCTGAGGCGGTGGGGGTCGACGGACTCGTCGCCCTCCCAGTCGAAGCCGGCGTCCGTCCAGGCCTGCTGGGCCGCGATCAGCGCGAGCTGGGTCGAGCGGTCCAGGCGGCGCGCCTTGACCCGGTCGATCACCTCGGACGGGTCGACCTTCACGAAGGCGGCGATCTTCACCGGGAGCTCTTCAGCCCACTCCTCGGTGATGGCGCTGACCCCGGACCTGCCGGCCAGCATGCCGGCCCAGGTCGTGGCGACATCACCACCGAGCGGGGTGGTGGCGCCGAGGCCGGTGATCACGATCTCAGTCATGAGACTCCAACGTTGGTGGGAATGAGGTGGTGCGGGAGGCCCGCTCGTCGAGCCTGTCGAGGCCGGTGTGGGGCTTCGACAGGCTCAACCAGCGGAATCGGTGACCGGCGAGGGTCAGCTGTGCGCCTCGATGTAGGCGACGGCGTCGCCGACGGTCTTGAGGTTCTTGGACTCCTCGTCGGGGATGGTGACGCCGAACTTCTCCTCGCAGCCGACGAGGATCTCGACCATCGCGAGGCTGTCCACGTCGAGGTCGTCGACGAAGGACTTGTCCAGCTGCACGTCGTCGACCGGCACGCCGGCGACATCGTTGACGAGCTCGGCGAGCTGGGCCCGGATCTCTTCAGTGGTAGCCATTGGGTTTCTCCTTACTAGGTGGGTCTTGCTGTTCCGGACGGATCCGGGGGAATCAGGGGAGGGTGATCACCTGGCCGGCGTAGACCAGGCCCGCGCCGAAGCCGATGATCAGTGCGGTCTGGCCGCTCTTCGCCTCGCCGCTGGCGAGGAGGGCGTCCATCGCCATCGGGACGGTGGCCGCGGAGTTGTTGCCGAGCTCGCGGATCGTGCGGGCCACGACGACGTTCTCGGGCAGCTTCAGGTAGCGCAGCAGGGTGTCGGTGATCCGGTCGTTGGCCTGGTGCGGGATGAACACGTCGAGCTGGTCGGGGGTGATCCCCGCGCCGTCCAGGCACTCCTTCGTGGCCCGGGCGATGAAGCTGGTGGCCCACTTGAACACCGCACGGCCGTCCATGCCGAGCTTGGGGAACACCCCGGACTCGACGGCGGCGTGCCAGTCGGCGGTCTGCCAGATCACGTTCTCCTGGGCCCCGTCGGAGCCCCACACGACCGGGCCGATGCCGTTGGTCTCGCTGGGGCCGACGATCACGGCCCCGGCGCCGTCGCCGAACAGGAAGGCGGTGCCGCGGTCCTCCAGGTTGGTGATCTCGCTGATCACCTCGCCGGCGATCAGCAGGACGTACTTCGCCTGCCCGGCGCGGACGATCGACTCCGCCTGCGCGAGGCCGTAGCAGAAGCCGGCGCACGCCGCGGAGATGTCGTAGGCCGCGGCGTCCGGGATGCCGAGCTGGGTGGCCAGCTTGGGCGCGAGAGCCGGCGTCTGGTGGTAGTGCGAGATCGTGGACAGGATCACGGCGCCGATCTCGGCCCGGTCGATCCCTGCCCGCTCGATCGCCTTGGTGGCCGCCTCCATCGACAGGGTCTCGATGGTCTCGCCCTCCGCGACCCAGCGGCGCTCCTTGATCCCGGTGCGCTGGGTGATCCACTCGTCGCTGGAGTCGATGTACTGCAGCAGGAACTCGTTCGGGATCACCCGGGACGGGGTGGCCGAACCCACGCTGTAGATGCGGGCGTACTTCGGGCCGGTGCTTGCCTTGATCTCGGTCATCTTCTCCTGCTTCAGTCCTGGCTGGCGTCGCCGTGCGTGGCCACGAACTCCTGCGCGGCCGGGATCTGGTCGGGGGTGTTGAGGCTGAACAGCTCGACGCCCTTGAGGTTGCGCTTCGCGATGCCGGTGAGGGTCCCGGACGGCGGGAGTTCCAGCAGGCCGGTGATGCCGAGGTCGGCCATGGTCTGCAGGCAGAGGTCCCAGCGCACGGGGTTCGCGACCTGTCGCACGAGCCGCGCCAGGTACTCGTCACCGGAGTGCACGATCTGGCCGTCGGCGTTCGACAGCAGGCGGGTGCGCGGGTCGTGCGTGGTGATCGCGCGGGCCAGCCGGGAGAGGTGTTCGACCGCGGGCTCCATGTGCACGGTGTGGAATGCGCCGGCGACGCTGAGCTGGATCAGCCGGGCCCTGGCGGGCGGGTTGGCCTGCAGGTCGGCGAGCTGCTCGACGGTGCCCGCGGCCACGATCTGGCCCGAGCCGTTGTTGTTGGCGGCGGTGAGGCCGGCGGCCTCGATCGCGGCGAGCACCTCGGTGGCGTCCCCGCCGACGACCGCCATCATCGAGGTGGGACGGACGGCGCTGGCCGCGGCCATCTGCTGGCCGCGCTCGCGGACGAAGACCATGGCCTGTTCCGCCGAGAGGACCCCGACCGCGGCGGCCGCCGTGATCTCGCCCACGCTGTGGCCCGCGACCACGGCCGTGCGCCGGAAGGCGTCCGCCGGGTGCGGGAACAGCTCGAGCGCGGTGACCAGTCCGGCGGCCACCAGCAGCGGCTGGGCGATCGCGGTGTCCCGGATCGTCTCGGCGTCGGCATGGGTGCCGTAGTGCGCCAGGTCGAGTCCGGCCACGGCACCGAGCCAGTTCAGGCGATCGGCGAAGGCGGACTCGGAGAGCCAGGGGGAGAGGAATCCGGGGGCTTGGGCGCCCTGCCCGGGCGCGACGATTGCGAGCACGGGAACAACTCTGTCGAATCGTGGCCGCGGCACCGGGGTCTTCCGCGACGAATTTCCGGCACGCGACTTTGTGGGAAACCTACAAAAGATAGTCGGTGCGCCCCGGCGAGTCGTCGGTGCCGCGTTGTCGAGTTCACCCTCAACGGGATCAGTCGAGCAACCGCCCCAGCGTCAACGCCAGCCGCAGCGCGTACCCGCCCCGGGGGTCGAGCGGGGAGTAGCCGGTGAGCTCGTGGATGCGCCGCAGCCGGTACCGGACGGTGTTCGGGTGCACGTACTGGGCACGGGCGGTGGCCTCGATCGAGCTGCCGGAGGCGAAGAACGTGGCGAGGGTGTCGGCCAGGTCTCGGCCGGCCTCCACGATCGGCTGGTAGAGGTCGTTCGCGAGCGTCCGGCGGGCGTGGCCGTCTCCGGACAGCGCCCGCTCGGGCAGCAGGTCCTCCGCGGCGACCGGACGGGGGGCGTCCGGCCAGGCGCGCGCCGCGCGCATCCCGGAGAGGGCGGCCCGGGCGCTCCGGCCGGCCTCGGCGAGGTCGGCCACGATCGGGCCGACCACCACCTGGCCCTCGCCGAACTCGCCGATGAAGTCGGCGACCTGGCGGACCAGCGCGTCGCGCCCGGTCAGGCGGCCGCCGACGACCAGCACGAGACGATCCCCCTGTGGCGCGGCGAGCAGGTCGAGGGAGTGCCGGGCCGCGAGCTGGCGGATGGTCTCGACGGCGCGTCCCGGATCGGACGGTGCCGCGCCGATCACGACCGCGATCGCCGGGGGCGATGCCCAGCCGAGCGTGGACGCGCGGGAAACGACCGACTCGTCGGCCTCGCCGCGGATCACCGCGTCCACCACCAGCGCCTCGAGCCGGGCGTCCCAGGCGCCGCGGGCCTCGGCAGCGCGTGCGTAGATCTGGGCGGACGCGAAGGCGATCTCGCGGGAGTAGCGCAGGATGCCGATGCGCAGGGGCAGCTGCTCGTCCTCCGGCAGCGTGGCGATCCGGTGCTCCACGGTCTCGATCGTGGTCCGGACGAGGTCGACGGTCTGGTTCAGCGTGATCCGGCGGGTCAGCGCGCGGGGGGCGGCGTCGAAGACCGAGCCGGGGTCGATGTCCTCACCGCCCGCGGCGAACCAGCGGACGAAGCCGTCGATGCCGGAGCGGGCGACGAGCGTGATCCACGAGCGGTGCTCGGCGTCGAGCTCGGAGAACCACGGGTGCTCGTCGGCGATTCGTGCCAGCGCGTCCGTGGTGAGCCAGGCTGCCGTCGCCGCGAGCTGTCGCGAGATCTCGGTGCGGGCCGCGCGCGACGGCCACCACGACATGTCCGAGCTGTTCACCCCCGCATGCTATTGCGCCGAACGCCTCCATTCCGGTCGAACGCCTCCGCTCGAGCAGGGGCGTTCGACCGGAACGGAGGCGTTCGGCGGTGGCGGACGGGGGCGTGGGAGGCCACCGGCCTAGGCTGGGCCGGTGACGTCCACCGATCCGGTTGCGGCCCTCCGCGAGATCGCCTACCTGATGGAGCGGGTGCAGGCCGACGGGCACCGGGTCCGCGCGTTCCGGGTGGCCGCGGACGTGGTGGCCGGCCTCTCCGCGGACGAGTTCGGCTCGCGGGCCGAGTCCGGCTCCTGGCGCGAGCTGCCCGGGCTGGGCGAGACGACCGCGACCGTGGTGGCACAGGCGGTCGCCGGACGCGTCCCCGACCGGCTCGCGAAGCTCAGGGGCGAGGCGAAACCGCTGGCCACCGGAGGCGAGGACCTGCGCGCGGCGCTGCGCGGCGACCTGCACACCCACACCGACGCCTCCGACGGCACCGCCCCGATCGAACGGTCGCGGGAGGCGGCGACCGCGCTCGGGTACGAGTACCTGGCCATCACCGACCACTCGCCGCGGCTCACCGTCGCGAACGGGCTGAGCGCGGAGCGGCTGGTCGCCCAGCTGGAGCGGCTGGCCGAGCTGAACCGTCAGGACGGATGCCGGCTGCTGCCCGGGATCGAGGTGGACATCCTGCTCGACGGGCGGCTCGACCAGGTGCCCGAACTGCTCGACCGGCTGGACGTCGTGGTCGCCAGCGTGCACTCCGAGTTGCGGATGGAGTCCGAGCAGATGACCCACCGCATGGTGGCGGCGATCGCCAACCCGTACACCAACGTGCTCGG
>JBDHZJ010000095.1:0-7399 GCA_039811825.1 Propionicimonas sp. | reverse complement strand
GTAAGCGGTCAACGGCACGCACTCCGGCGTCCCGTCGACGCGCAGGGCGCGTCGGGTGAAAGTCCCCCTCGTTGTGCCGACCGCCATGGTGAGCTCGGGGGATCTCGATCGCGACGACCTCGACGTCCCCGACCTCGACGACCGACGCCTCGACACTCAGCGGGGGAATCGTCTTGTTCATGATCAACGCCTGGACCCTCACGGGATCAGTGATGACTCCGTGCCGCGGACGCGCACCCGAAATCTGCTGGTCATCCTCCACCCCGATGAGGAGGACGCCGCCGGCTCCATTCGCGAGACAAGCGACAGCCTCGACCAAGTCGTTGTCGCCGAACGGACGCCTGCTTTCGCCCTTGAACTCGACGCCGAGGGCCTCGCCCCTCCCGACCAGGTGAAGGACTGTCGCGCTATCCATGCCGCCATAATCACCCATAGTTTATGGTCTTCGCAAGGCTATGGCGAACCAGGATCCATAGTTATGCAATCCGTTTGGTCGGAGACAACCCAAACGGCCCAGTGAGAGGCTGATGCGTTCCCGGTTTGGTGGAGGGTGGGGCATATTCCGCGGGTTCCTGAAATGAGAGGGAACCAGGCATGGGATCAACACGGAGGAGTTTCACGGAGGAGTACAAGGCGTCCGCGGTAGAATTCGTGCTGAATGACGGGCGGACGATCGCGGAGGTGGCGCGCAATATCGGCGTCCACGAGATGACCTTGGGGAAATGGGTGAAGAAGGCACGTGATCAGCAGGGTGAACCCGAACGTCAGTTGAACGAGGACGAACGGGCCGAACTTGAACGTCT
The DNA here is from genome assembly GCA_039811825.1 of Propionicimonas sp. Lineage (GTDB taxonomy): Bacteria > Actinomycetota > Actinomycetes > Propionibacteriales > Propionibacteriaceae > Propionicimonas. The sequence goes on along the minus strand of JBDHZJ010000095.1, from coordinate 6,596 downwards.
CCGTGAGGAGAACCGACGTTTGAGGATGGAGGCCGAGTTTGCGAAAAAAGTCGCGGCCTGGTTCGCGAAAGACCAGCAGTGATCTTCGCTGCGATCGCGGACTGGGCCGAATCCAAAGAATATCCGGTCGAGTTCATGTGCGCCCAGTTGGAGGTGTCGGTGTCGGGTTACTACGCCTGGTGCAAGAGACCCACCTCGGAGCGTGCCCGGTCCGATGAGGCGCTGTCGCGGCTCATCGGGATCATCTTCGACCGGTTGAAGGGCAACCCGGGCGTGCGGCGGGTGCACGCCGAACTGGCCACCCTGGGGCATCGGGTGGCCCGCAAACGGGTGTGGAGGCTGATGAAGGCCCTCGGTCTGCAGGGACGGCATCCGCGGGCCTGGAAGAAGACCACACTCCATGGTGACAAGCCTGTTTCTGCGCCGGACCTGATCGGGCGGGACTTCACCGCCCCCAAGAAGAACAAGCGCTGGTGTGGCGACATCACCTACATCAAGACCTGGGACGGCTGGGTCTACCTGGCCACCGTCATCGACCTGCACTCCCGCCGGGTCGTCGGCTGGGCTGTCGCCGACCACATGCGCAAGGACCTGGTCACAGACGCCCTCACCATGGCGCTGGAACACCGCCGGCCGAAAGGCCGCGTCATTTACCATTCCGACCGCGGCACTCAATACACGTCGAAGGAGTTCGCGAGGTTCTGCAAGAAGAACAAGATCCGGCGGTCGTTGGGCCGGACCGGTATCTGTTACGACAATGCTGTCGCGGAGAGTTTCTTCGCCTCCTACAAGAAGGAACTGATCCACACCCGGCCCTGGCCGGATCTGAAATCGGTCAAGAAGGCCACCTTCGAGTGGATCGAGATGTACTACAACCGTGCACGCAGGCACTCGACACTAGCCTATTTGACACCCCACGAATACGAGCTAGGATATCGACGAATCCACGAACTCGCGGCGTAATTCACGCCCTCCATTTTTTCGGGAACACTCCAGGCCTACCCTGGCGGCATGGCCCTGCCTCGCCATACGACGGACCCGGCACTGTGCGCCTGGCTCGCACCCCGGCTGCTCCCGTGGGGACCGACTGGTGTGCGGGTGGGTTCGATGGTGCCGACGGGCTTCGCGGCGTACGTGCGGATCCTGCACCCCCTGCAGGATGGACGCCGCTGGCGGGAGATCGCGGAGGCCAACGGACGCGTCCTGCATCCCTTGGCTCAATGGAGCCACTTCTTCGACACCCTGCACCACCCGAACCTGTGGCCGCCGAGTGGACATCTCCCGCGCTCCGAGCACGTCGCGTTGGTCGCGCACCTGCCGTCGTCCGGAGACGTCACCTACGCGGTCCGGGAGGGCCACGGGTGGTGGCGAGACGGCGCCGCCGGGCCACACGACCCTGACCTCACGGCGTACGAGATCCCCGCGCCGACCCGGATCCCGGGCGATGCCGAGCCGGTGTTGGCCCTGCCGCACCGGCGCTACCACCTGTTCCGCGCGCCGCTGGCCGCGCACGAGGCTTGGGTCGAGGACCAGGACGTCGAACAGTCGGCGACCCTCGTCTGGCCGGACGACCACGGCTGGTGCCTGGCCACCGAGGTCGACTTCGACTTCACGTTGCTGGGCTGCGCCCGCGCCACGGCGGACGCCGTCCTCGACGATCCCCGACTGGAGGCGTTCGAGGTCGGCGCGAACGACAACATGAGTTGGCCCGGAGACACCATCAACCCGGCGCCCCGGCGGCCATCATGAAGCGAAACGAACCAGCGCCCGTCCATCGCGTGAAGTAGCCGCCGGGTCAGCAGCCCAGGGTGACGAGCACTGCGGCGGTGACGTCCTCGTAGTCGTTCTCGGGGTGGAACACCAACCACTCCAAGCCCGCCACCAGCGTGGCCCCGACGATCGCGGCAGCCTGCAGCCGGGCCTGCGCGGCGCTGACGCCGGCGCGTTCGAGGTCGGCGACCAGGGCCGACAGGGCGATCGAGCGCCACCGCTCGATCGACTCCCGCCAGCTGCGTTCGGTACGGAACAGCTCGGTCACCATCACCCGCGCGGCGGACGGGTGATCGCGAATCAGGGCCAGCAGCGCCCGGACGAACTCGCGGCGCAGTTCGACGCCCACCCGGTCAGCGGACGCCTCGGCGAGCACCCCCGCGAGCAGCTCGCCGCTACGCTCGACCACCGCCTCGACAAGCCCGGCCTTCGACTCGAAGTTGTAGTAGATCGACCCCTTCGCGATGCCGGCCGAGGCGGCGATCTCGTCGATCGAACTGGACGTGACGCCCCGCGCCGCGAACAGCTCGGTGGCGGCGTCCAAGATGGCATCCCGCGTGCCGGACCTGCGCGCCACGCGGCCGTCCGTCTTCTCGGGAGCGGTCGTCGCCATGGCTGCCTGACCCTTCCTAGATGCTCAGCGCCGGGTGCAGCCGCGACATCGTCCACACCCGCTTGCGCGCGGACGCAAGCGACGTTGCGGCCAGCGACACTACGAAGAGTGTCGCCAGCACCGCGACCGATGTCCAGAATCGGGCCTCGACGCCGCCGGTGATCGCCTCCCGCAGGCCCGAGACCACGTAGGTCATCGGCAGGTACGGGCTGATCGTCTGCAGGAACTCCGGGGTGGTCTGGATCGGGTAGGTGCCTCCGGCAGACGCCAGCTGCACCATCAGCAGCACGATGATCACCACCTTGCCCACCGCGGATCCCAGCGTCACCTGGAAGAACTGCTGGAGCGCGAAGAACGCGGCCGCGGCGAGCAGCGTGAACGCGAAGGTCGCCAGCACGTTCTGCGGGTCGAGCCCGATCGCGAAGTGCATCACCGACAGCATGATCACCACCTGGCCCAGCGAGAGCAGCAGGGCGGAGTTGAGCGAGCCCCACGCCATCCGGAAGCCGTTCACCGACGTCATCAGTGCCCGGGTCTGGAGCGGCCGCAGCAGGAGCCACGTGATCAGGGCACCCACCCACAGCGCGAGCGGGATGAAGAACGGCGCGAAGCCCTCGCCCCAGGAGTCGGCCTTCCACACGTGGCTGTTGGACAGCTGCACGGGGGTGGAGACGGCCTTCGCCCGGTCGTGCCGGACCGCGGCGCTGTCGTCGGGGATCTCCTGCGCGCCGTCGGCGAGCTTGTCGCCCAGCTTCGTGGCGCCGGACTCCGCGTCCGCGAGGCCGGAGGCGAGGTCCGGGGTGTTGGCGGCGATCTCGCTGCTGCCGTCGCTCAGTTCCGCTGCCCCCGCGTCGGCCTGCGCCAGGCCGTCGGCCAGGTCGGACGCGCCGCCGTGCAGCGCCTTCGCCCCCGCGATGAGGCCCTGTTCGGGGTCGCTGTCGTCGAACCCGGCGACCAACTGCTGCAGGCCCGCCTGCAGGGCGGGGATGCCGGTCGCGGGGTCGGCGGCCGCGGTGCTCATGGTCGTCAGCGCGGTGGCGAGTCGGTTCGCGCCGTCGCGCAGTTGCTGCACCTCGGCGAGGGTGGTCGGGTCGGCGAGCTGCGCGGCACCCGCGGTCAGCGAGTCCGCGGCGGCGGAGAGTTGCTGCTGCGAGGTGGCGAGGGCGTCGAGCCCGGCGCCCAGCTGCCCGTCCGAGGTGAGGACGGCGTGGATACTGCTCCAGCCCGACTGGAGCGCGCCGGCGCCGTCGGCGAGGTCGGCCGCGCCGGAGTGCACTTTCGCGATCCCGCCCTGCACCTGGGCGGCGCCGCCGGCCAGGCTCTTCGCGCTGGTGTGCGCGGAATCCGCCGCCTTCCGGGCGGCGGCCAGGTAGGTCGTGGCCGCGTCGGTGTCGCCGTCGGCGAGCGCGGACTGGGCCTTGGCGAGCAGCCCGTCGACGCCGTCCAGGCCGTCGGCGAGGTCGGAGGCCCCGGACGCCACCGCCGCGGCCCCGTGGCCGAGGGTGGAACCCGATCCGGTCGCGTCGGCGAGGTCGGACGCGCCCGAGGCGAGCTGCTTCGTGCCGAGGGCGAGCTGCCCGTCGCTCGCCGTGGCGGCCGACGCCCCGCCCAGCCACTGCTTCGCACCGCTCACCCAGGTGCCGGCGCCGGTGGCGTAGCCGGTCGCCCCCTGCGCGTAGCTGGTGGCGCCGTCGGCGAGCGTGGTGACGCCCGCGGCGAGCTGGTCGATGCCCGCGGCCAGCGCGGGAGCCCCGGTGCCGGTGTCGGCGGCCCGGGCCAGGCCGTCCTGCAACGCGGTCAGGTTCGCGGCCCCGGCACTGAGCTCCTCGGCGCCTGCGCCGGCCTGCTTCACGCCGGCGACGTACTCCTTCAGCTTGTCGCGCAGGGTGGCGCCGCCCGTGCCGAGGTCGTCGGTGCCGGCCGCGAGCCGTGCCGCGCCGTCGGCGAGGTCCTGGGCCCCGACGTCGAGCCGGTCCGCGCCGTCGGCCGCCTCGCTCAGCCCGTCCGCCAGCTCGAACGCGCCGTCGGAGGCCTTCGCGAAGCCGTCGCGGGCGTCCCCGACCCCGACCAGCAGCGTGTTCACCGCCTCCTTGCTGACCTTCTTGTTCACGGCGTCGCGCACCTCGAGCATCGCGGTGCGGCCGAGGGTGGAGGCGAGGAAGGAGTTGCTGTCGTCGTAGCTGACCATGATCCGCGCCGCGGTCGGGTCGTCCTCGCCGAGGGAGAGCACGTCGCCGGTGAAGTCCGTGGGGACGGTGACCGCGAAGTAGTAGGTGCCGGCCTCGACCCCCGCGGCGGCGGTGTCGGCGTCCACCACCGTCCAGCCGACCGAGCCGTCGTCGAGCAGTTCGTCGACCACGTCCTGCCCGTAGTGCTGCAGGGTGCCGTCGTCGTCCTTCGCGGGGACGTCGGCGTTGACCAGCGCCACCGGCAGTTCGTCCATGTGGGTGGTCGGATCCCAGAACGCCCAGACGTACATGGCGCCGTAGAGGAGGGGGATCAGCAGCATCACCGCGATCGCTGCGCGGGTGATCGGTTGGCGGCCGAAGCGCTTCAGCTCGGTTCCGTGGGAGGTCCAGGCAAACATCGTTCTTCTCGTGGGTCGGTGGTTCGTGGGTGGTCAGGGCAGGGCGACGTGGTTCGGCAGGGTGTCCCAGCCCAGCCGGGTGAGCTCGCCGGCCGTGGCGGCAGCGGTGACGACGGTCACGCCGCGCCGGGTCAGCGCGCGCAGCGACTCCCAGACGAGCCGTCGGCTCTCGGTGTCGTGCAGGGCGTCGATGTCGTCGACCACGACCAGTCGGGGATCGCTGAGCAGGGCGAGGGCGAGCCGCAACTGCAGGTTGGCGGCCTCGTCGAGCTCGTGGATGAGTTGGCGTCCCCGGGGCACAGGGTTGCGTCCGAACACCTCGGCGCACACCTGCGCCACCCGCTCGTCGTCCGGCGGGCGGACGATCCGGTACCAGGGCGCCAGCCACGCCTCGCGCTCGCGGATCGTGGCGGCGACGGTCACCTCCTCGTCCAGGTCGTCGAGGCCGTGCACGCCCACCGCGGCGCTGCGCCGCTGCACCCCTGCCGCCCGCGCGGGCAGCGGCCGTCCGAGCACGACCAGGTCGGAGCCGCGGTTCGGCCGCAGCCGCCCCACCAGGGTGAGCAGGAGCGAGGTCTTCCCGCTGCCTGCCCGGCCGGTGACCAGGGTGAGCGTGCCCGGTGCGAGTTCGAGGTCGACGGGCCCGAAGACGCGGCCGCGCCGTCCGTCGAGCTGCAGGGCGGTCGCGCGGACGACCGGTTCCGGCGCGGTGGTCGCGCCGGTCGGGGACGGGTCGGGATCGACCCCTTCGAGGTCGTCCGAGGGGCGGGTGGCTGTGGTGGTCACGAATCGTGCTCCTTCGGGTCACCACCAGAGTAGTTGAACTGACCGGTCATTCCAAATACATGCCGGAGCAGCACGCTCTCGCACCCGGATACGCTGAGAGGAAGCTGAGAAATTCCCCCTTTTGGGGGACAGCGGAGGCTGCCTGCGGCCCGCTAGCCTCTCAGGTGAGATGAGTTGCCCCCGAGAAGTCAGCCGACGGTCATGGTAGCCGTGACCGTGTCGGTGGCCCGTCGCGTGGCCGCGTCGAAGCGCCCGCCGGCCGTGAGCCTGACCTGCGCGTTGTGCGATTCGCCGATGGAACTACGCCGGGCCGGCGAGGACGGCCGGTCCGAGACCTGGTTCTGGGGCTGCACGCGGTTCCCGCACTGCCGTGGCATGATCTCCGCGCCGCAGCCGGCGCCCGCTGCGGCATCGGCCGCAACCGGGCCGGCGAGGACCAGGGCGCGGCGATCGGCGGGGCACCGGAGCCTGCGCTGGCTCGCCCTCGCGCTGCTGCTGATCACGCTGCTCGGCATCGCCCTGCTGGGCTCGGTGCCGACGCTGATGCCTGGCTAGGAGCCGCCCTGGCCCGAATCGCCCGGCGGCCGTCGGTCGGGCCGGTTGATCCGCTTCGGTCCGGCGCTGCCGCCGGCAGGCCCCGCGTCCCCGTTGCGGAGGGCACGGAACCCCTTCACACCCCGGTAGATCGCGACGACGCCCATGCCGAGGATCGCGTAGTCGAGGATGCCGAACTGGTCGTTGGCCTGTTGTCCCGCCGTGGAGATGAAGTAGATCCCGGCGATGACCGCCAGCACTCCGGCGACAAGGTACATCCAGGCCTGGCGTTTCGGGTCTTCCACA
>JBDHZJ010000094.1:0-7422 GCA_039811825.1 Propionicimonas sp. | reverse complement strand
GGCCGAGGACGGGGTGGACCTGTCCCTGTTCGTCACCCAGCCGCCGCCATACGCCGAGGTGCTCGAGGTGCGGGCCGACCGGGTGGCGATGGTGACCGACTTCCTCGCCGCGGTCACGCCCGAGCAGCTGGCGGAGGAGCGCGGGAACCCGTGGGCGCCCGCGTACCCCGAGACGGTGCTCTCCTGCCTGCACACGATCCTGGGGGAGGAGTGGGAGCACCACCGCTACGCCGTTCGCGACCTCGAAGCGCTCGAGGCAGGCGGCGTGGCCGGCTGAGGTCGGGTCGGCGGCCTGCCCGTCCTGTTGCGTCCCACCATCGTTCACCTTATTGTGAATGATATGAACGATATGGGATCAGCCGGGTCGGCGGAGGCGAGCGAGAAGCTCGCCCGCCTGGCCGAACTCACTGGCGGTACGCCGAGCGCGGGGCGGCTGTGGGCGCTCCTGTGGTTCTCGGACCGGCCGCTCTCCCTGGAGGAACTTGCCGATCGGGCGGGGCTGGCGAAGAGCGGTGCCAGCATCACCATGCGGCGCCTGGTCGACGCCCGCCTCGCCCGACGGCTGCCGGCAGGCCCCGACCGGCGGAGCTTCTACACCGTGGCCGACTCACCGTGGCAGGTGGTCGAACACTGGCTCCGGGTGTCCCTGGTGCCCGAACTCGAACTCCTGGGAGGTGCTGCAGACGCCGGGCTGGCGCAGGCGGGCATCGAGGACAACCCGGTCCTGGTCGAGCGCTTCACCGCCTGGCAGGGGTTCCTCGCTGGGGCGAACCAGATTGTCGCGCGCATCCTGGATGAGATCCCGGTCGAGCCCGTCCCGGGCGGAGGAGAACGGCGGTGAACCGCAAGGTCCTGCTGTTCGCCCCGGCCGCGTTCAGTCTCGCCGAGACCTCCCGGATGGTCGAGATCGCCAAGGGCGTGGCCCGTGACCCGCAGGCGTCGCAGCGATTCGAGATCCGCTTCATCTCCGAGGGCGGCGACTTCGAGTCGCTGATCGAGGACAACGGCTTCCCGCTCGAGCGGGTCGAGCCGCGCCTGACCCCGGAGAAGATCGCGCACGTGTTCGCCGTCAACGACGAGGAGGAGTTCGCCCCCGCCTACTCGGGGGCGGAGATGATCGAGAAGGTCGCCGGCGACCTGGTCGTCCTGGACCGGCTGCGCCCGGTCGCGGTCGTGACCGGCTCCTACCTGAGCATGCCGCTGTCCTGCCGGCTGCGCGGCATCCCCGTCGTGTGGGCCGTGCAGTCCACCTGGCTGCCCGGGTTCTTCGCCACCGGCGCCGGCCTGACCGACGACCTGGGTCCCGCCACGCTGAAGCGGCTCGTCGACGCCCTGCTCTACCCCCTGTTCCGTGCGTGGATGTGGTACGGCTTCATCCACCCGGTGAACCTGGCCGCACGCCACTACGGCGTGCCGGGCTTCCGGCCGGTGCTCAGCTTCTTCCAGGGGGACACGTCGCTGGTCGCCGAGCCGCCCGGCTTCACCGACATCGCGCTGCCGCAGGACCACTTCCACATCGGGGCGCTGCTGCCGACCGGCGAGTTCTCGTTGCCACCCGAGGTGGAGGCCCTTCCCGGCGACCGGCCGCTGATCTACTTCGCGATGGGCTCGTCGGGAGTCGGTCATGTCGTCGCCGACCTGCTGGAGAGCTTCCGGGGCACGCCGTACCAGGTGGTCGCACCCGTGCGGGCGCTGGTCGCCGAGGAGCACGTGGACGTACCACAGAACGTCCTGGTCACCGACTGGTTGCAGGCCCTGGAGGTGAACCGACGCGCGGACCTCGCGCTGATCCACGGCGGCATCGGCACCGTGCTCACCGCCGCTCTGGCCGGACGGCCCGTGGTGGGCGTCGGGATGCAGCCCGAGCAGGTCGCGAACATCTCCTGCCTGGTCCGCAAGGGGTTCGCGCAACGGGTGGGCAAGTCGCGGAACCCGACGAAGCTGGTCCGCGAGGTCCAGGCCGCGATCGCCGAACTCCTCGCCGACGACACCGCGCGAGGACGGGCGGCCGCCTACGCCGAGTCGATCAGCGACTGGGAGGACGGCTCTGCCCGGGCGGTAGCTCTGCTCGTCGAGCGCTACGGGTGAGGGGGTACCCGGCGGATCAAGGTTCGTGTACTGTAGCGGTACACGAATAGGGAGAGCCCGGAACCATGCCTCGGATCGCTCAGCCGCTCGACGCCGGGCGTCGGCAACAGCTCCACGCCGTGGCCGCGGAGGAGTTCCTCACCCACGGCTACGAGCGCGCGTCCCTGAACCGCATCATCGACCGGGCCGGGATCGCGAAGAGCTCCTTCTACTACTACTTCGAGGACAAGCGCGCGCTCCACGCCGACCTGGTCGCGCACCTGGAGCGGACCGTGCGGGAGGCCCTGCACCTGCCCCGGATCGAGCGCCTGACCGCGGACGGGTTCTGGTCCGCGGCCGAGGGACTGGTCGCCGACCTGGCCCGGGTGCTCGAGCGGACGCCCGAACTCGCGACGGTCGCCCGGGTCCTGTACGGCGCGGGTCCGGAGGGAGCGAATCCGGAGCTGGCCCGCCTCATGGCGGACGCACGCGGATGGGTGGCACGGGCGCTCGCGCGGGGCCAGGAGCTGGGCGTGGTACGGCGCGACCTGCCGCCGGAGCTCCTCGCTCGGCTGGCGATGGCGGCCTTCGTCGAACTCGACAGGTGGGCCCTCGAGAACTTCGAGGACCCCCGCACCGGAAGGGCCGCGGCCACCGCGGTCGAGATGCTGTTCGCAACGATCGGGGGAGGGAACCCATGACCACCGTGCTGTTCGCCCCGGTCACCTTCAACCTCGCCGAGACCACCCGGATGATCCAGGTGGCGCGCGCGCTGCCCGCGGGCCTGCGTCCGGTCTTCATGGGGTACGAGACCGACTACGTCCCGCTGATCCGCGCCGCAGGTTTCGACTACCGGGGGCTGGCGCCGGCCTGGACGGACGCGCAGCGCAAGCAGGCGATGGACTTCGACCAGGGCCGCGCGCTGAGGAGCCCCTTCACCGACGAGCTCGTGGCGGCCAGGGTTTCGGCCGAGCGGGCGCTGATCCGGGAACTGGGCGCGAAGGCCGTGGTCACCGGGTCGAACATGACCTCGTTCGTGGCCGCGCGCGCCGAGCAGGTGCCGCTGTTCTTCCCCGTCCCGTTCGCACTCACCCAGCCCCAGGTCGCCCAGGCCCGGCGGATGTACCTCGTCCCGGGCGAGGGTGCGTTCGCGCGCTTCGCCGACCGGCTGGCCACGGCCGCGCTGCGGCTGGCGTACAACCGGCTCCCGCTGGCCCCCCGCGCGTTCGCGACCGTGGCCAGGGCCAACGGCGTGACCCCGACGCGAACCGTCGGGTCGATGATCAGGGCGGACTTCAACCTGCTGACCGAGATGTCCTGGGAGCTCGAGGGCTTCGACCTGCCGCCCGATTTCGAACGGGTGGGGCCGATCTTCGCCCACATCGACAACCCCGTGCCGGCGATCGTCACCGAACTGGCCGCCGCGGCCGAACCGTTGGTCTACCTCGGCCTCGGCTCGTCGGCGACCCGGGAGCTGGCGCTCACCGCGGCCCGCCAGTTGGGCACCCTGCCGGTGCACGTGGTCGCGCCGATCAGGCACTACCTCGACCCCGGCGATCGCGTTCCCGGCAACGTGCACGTCGTCGACCTGGTCCCCGCACACAAGCTCGGGGGCCTGGTGGACGCCGCGGTGCTGCACGGCGGCCAGGGGACCGTCCAGACCGCCTGCGCCACCGGCGTCCCGTTCGTGGGCATGGGCCTGCAACCCGAGCAGACCTGGCACGTCGTGCTCTGCGAGCGCCGGGGCAACGCGATCAGCCTGCCGCCGAAGAAGGCGGGCAGCCCCGACTTCGTCGCGGCCGTGAAGCGCGTGCTCACCGACCCGGGAATCCGGACCGCGGCCGGGGAGGTCCAGCGGGCCTACGCGACCGAGGACGGGGCCCGCGTGGTGGCCCGGATCATCGCCGACAACCTGGCCGGCTGAGCCCCCGCGGGCACGCCGGGGCCACGCTAGGCTCGCAGGCAGGGTCAGCCCCGGAACGAGGAGATGGTGATGGCAACACTGGCAATCGTCGGAGCGGGCCCGGGACTGGGTGCCGCCGTTGCCCGCAGGTTCGGCCGCGAGGGCTTCGCCATCGCGCTCGTCTCGCGCGACCGGGCCAAGCTCGACGGCCTGGCGGCCGAACTCGCCGACGGCGGGGTGACCGCGCGCGGGTACGCCGCCGATGTGCGCGACGCCGCCTCCCTCGAGGCCGCCCTCGGGGCCGCGGCGGGCGACCTGGGCCCGATCACCGCCCTGCAGTACAGCCCGCTCCCGGCGCGGGCGTACCTGGAACCCGTGCTCGACCTCACCCCGGAACTCGCGCTCGAGGCGCTGCGCTTCTCCGCCCTGGGCCTGATCACGGCTGCCCGTGCCGTGCTGCCGGCGATGCGCGCCGCGGGCGACGGCACGATCATCCTGATCAACGGGGGCACGTCGGTGAAGGCACGGGCCGGTTTCTCCGGCACCTCGGTGGCGTTCCCCGCCGAGAGCGCGTACGGGGAGATGCTGCACGACGCCCTGGCCGGTGAGGGCGTGCGCGTCGTCCAGCTGGTCATCCCTGGCTCGATCCCGAAGCTCCAGGTCGCCAACGGTGTGGACGGGGTCGCGGAGCGCATCTGGCAGCTGCACACGTCGCCGGGCGAGTTCCGGACGATGCTGATCCCGCTCGAGGACGGCCGGGAGTAGCGCCGCCCACTGGACCGGCGCGGCGAGGGCTCAGGCGTGGTAGCGGGAGCCCACCGCGGCGATCGGCTGCGCCACCGCGACGCCGGAGGAGTCCCGGCGCAGGTCCGCGGCCGGCAGGTCGATCGGGGTGCCGGACGCTGCCGCGGCGATCGCGGGGTCGGGACCGGCCCAGGCCAGCAGCAGCCCGTCCTCGCCCTTCAGAAGGCGCTGGCAGCGCACACCGCCGGTGGCCCGGCCCTTGCCCGGGTACTCCGCCAGCGGGGTCACCTTGACGCTGCCCGAGTCGGTGCCGGGCAGCGCGGCCGACGAGCCGGCCACCGTCACCACGGACGAGTCCGCCAGCGGCGTGGCACCGAAGAAGACCGCGCGGGCGCCGGGAGCCAGCTTGACGCCGGCCATACCGCCGCCGGAGCGTCCCTGCGGTCGCACCGACGACGCCGGGAAGTGCAGCAGCTGGGCGTCGCTGGTGACGAACACGAACTCGACCAGGTCGTGGCTCAGTTCGACCGCGCCCACCACCTCGTCGCCGTCGTCGAGCCGGATGATCTCCCAGGCGTCCTTGCCGATGATCTCGGGGTTCACCCGCTTGACCACGCCGTTGCGGGTGCCCAGCGCCCAGCCGAACGTGCTCTCGCCGAGCGTGCCCAGCCCGAGGATGCGCTCGCCGGCCTCCAGCGGGAGCAGCTCGACGGCGGGTGAGCCGCCCTGCAGGTTCGGCGCGGCAGCGGTGACCGGCACGGACGGCACGTCGATCGCCTGCGCGCGGAGCAGCCGTCCCCGGGAGGTCAGGACGCAGAACTCGCCGCGCGCCGTGGTCCGGACGGCCGAGCTGATCACGTCGTGCGTGGCCCGCGGTCCCGAGGTCGGCAGCGGCTCGTCGTTGTCGGTGCGGGCCAGCAGGCCGGTCGAGGACACCATCACCCAGCACGGGTCGTCGGCGATCTCGAGGCTGGCGGCGGCGGCCTTCGCCGCGGTCACCTGGTTGCCCGCGGAGGCGAGCAGGATCGTGCGCCGCGGGGTGCCGTGGGTGCGGGCGACCTCGTCCAGCTCGTGCGCGGTCACCTCCCGCAGCCGTGCGTCCGAGTCGAGGATGTCCTGCAGGTCGTTGATGGTGAGCCACAGCTTCTCGCGCTCGGACTCCAGCTCGATCGTGGAGAACTTCGTCAGCCGGCGCAGTTGCATGTCGAGGATGTAGTTGGCCTGCACCTCGGTCAGCTCGAACGCCTCCATCAGCCGGGTGCGGGCCTGGGCGGAGTCGTCGGAGGAGCGGATGATCGCGATCACGTCGTCGATGTCGACGATCGCGATCAGCAGGCCCTCGACCAGGTGCAGGCGGTCCTTCGCCTTGCCGAGCAGGAACGCCGAGCGCCGCCGGATCACCTGCAACCGGTGCTCCAGGAACACCTCGAGCAGCCGCTTCAGCGACAGCGTCTGCGGCTGGCCCTCGACCAGCGCGACGTTGTTGATCGCGAAGGAGTCCTCCAGCTTGGTCAGCCGGTACAGCTCATCCAGCAGCGCGTCCGGGTTGATCCCGTTCTTCACCTCGATCACCAGCCGGGTGCCGTTGGCGAGGTCGGTGAGGTCCTTGATGTCGGAGATGCCGGTCAGCTTCTTGGCCGTGACGAGGTTCTTCACCTGCTCGATGATCCGCTCGGGGCCGACCAGGTAAGGGAGTTCGGTGACCACGATGCCCTTGCGCCGCGCGTGCACCTGCTCGATCCGGGCCGACGCGCGGACGCGGAAGCTGCCGCGTCCGGTCTCGTAGGCCTCGCGGATGCCGTCCAGGCCGATGATCTTGCCGCCCTCGGGGAAGTCGGGGCCGGGCACGTAGCGCATCAGTTCCTCGACGTCCGCGTCCGGGTGCCACAACAGGTGCTTGAGCGCCTGCACGACCTCGATCAGGTTGTGGGGCGGGATGTTCGTCGCCATACCCACCGCGATCCCGGTGCTGCCGTTGACCAGCAGGTTCGGGAACGCGGACGGCAGCACCGTCGGCTCGGACTCCTTGCCGTCGTAGTTGGGCCGGAAGTCGACGGTGTCGGACTCGATGTCGGCGGTCATCGCGACCGCGGCGGGCGCCATCCGGCACTCGGTGTACCGCATCGCCGCGGGGCCGGAGTCGAGCGAACCGAAGTTGCCGTGGCCGTCCACCGTGGGCAGCCGCATCGCCCAGGGCTGGCCGAGCCGGACCAGCGCGTCGTAGATCGCGGAGTCGCCGTGCGGGTGGTACAGGCCCATCACCTGGCCGACGACGCGGGAGCACTTCACGTGCGAGGAATCGGGACGGATCCGCATCTGGTCCATCGTGTAGAGGATGCGCCGCTGCACGGGCTTGAGGCCGTCCCTCGCGTCGGGGAGCGCGCGGGAGTAGATCACCGAGTAGGCGTACTCCAGGAAGCTGGTCTCCATCTCCTCGGACACGTCGACGTCGACGATCCGTTCGACGGGTTCCTCTTCGAGCGGTGGCTTGGCAACCATCTGGTCCTGGCTTCTCTTTCTCTCTTCGTTCGTCACAAGGGGTCGGGCAGCGTGCGCAGGCCGGCGAGCAGGCCGCGCCCGTCCGGTGCCACCACCCACGGGGTGTCGGCCACGGCGTCCTGCTCCTCGGGCAGGACGGTCGTGGTGCCGTGCGCGAGCACCTGCTCGGCCGGCGACAGCTGCCTGATCGCGATCGCCCGGACCCGGTC
>JBDHZJ010000093.1:0-7422 GCA_039811825.1 Propionicimonas sp. | reverse complement strand
GAGAACACCGTGATCGTCTCCGGGATCGGCTGCTCGTCGCGGTTCCCGTACTACGTGGACACCTACGGCATGCACTCGATCCACGGCCGGGCCCCGGCCATCGCGACCGGTGTCGCGATGACCCGTCCCGACCTCGCGGTGTGGGTGGTCACCGGCGACGGGGACGCGCTGAGCATCGGCGGCAACCACCTGATCCACGCGCTGCGACGCAACGTGAACATCACGATCATGCTGTTCAACAACCGCATCTACGGCCTGACCAAGGGCCAGTACTCCCCCACGTCCGAGCAGGGGAAGGTGACCAAGTCCACCCCGGCCGGCTCGGTGGACCGTCCGTTCAACCCGATCTCGCTCGCGCTCGGGGCGGAGGCGACCTTCGTGGCGCGGACGGTGGACTCCCACCGCGCCCACCTCACCGAGGTGCTCACCGCGGCGATCAGCCACCGGGGCGCGGCGCTGGTCGAGATCTACCAGAACTGCCCGATCTTCAACGACGGCGCCTTCGACACGCTCAAGGGCGCGGACGGGGGGCTGATCCCGCTGCGCCACGGGGAGCCGGTCATCTTCGGCCCCGACAACGCCCGCTGCGTGGTGCGAAACCCGGACGGCAGCCTGCGCCAGGCCTATGTCGAGGACGTGGACCCGGCCGACGTGCTGGTGCACGACGCCCACGCCGACGATCCCGGGCTGGCCTTCGCACTGTCCCGGCTCACCGACACCGCCGACCTGCTGAGTTCGCCGATCGGCATCTTCCGCGATGTCGACCGACCCACCTACGACGACCTGGCCCGCGGCCAGCTCAGCGTGCCGGCCGACCCGGCGGAGCGGCTCGCGGCACTGCAGGCGATGATCGCCGGCTCGGACACCTGGACGGTCTGACCACAGACGCTCCCGAAATGGCTGTTTGCTCCCGGAATTCCGGGAGCAAACAGCCATTTCGGGAGCGTCTGGGTGGGGGGCCGACGGCCCCGGCGCGATGGAGGCTCAGGCGGGCTGGTAGTGCCCGTCGAGCCGGTCGGCGATCCGGAGGCTCTGGTTGGCGCCGGAGCGGATCAGCCGGGCGCCCGAGGTGCGCAGCGAGAAGCGGGCCGCGGGCACGAACCGGGGGTCGGCCGTGCGGTCGACCGGGGCGAGGCCGTACTCGGCGGACTGAATCTGGTTCATCAACGGGATGGTCATTGCTACTTTTTTTCCTTGCTCTGCTTCGGTTCAGTTCTTCGGGGCCGGTCCGGTGCTCGACCGGACGACCAGCTGGATCGGCAGGGTGATCTGCCGCTGGGGGTAGTCGGGGTCCATGGCGAGCCGCCCGGCGAGGCGGCCCTTGTCGGTGATCGGCTGGCGCACGGTGGTGAGACCGACGAAGCCGGCGTCCGGGATGTCGTCGAAGCCGACGATCGAGAGGTCGCGGCCGGGAGTGAGCCCGCGCTCGCGCGCCGCGTCCCAGACCCCGAGGGCGAGGGCGTCGCTCATCGCGACGACGGCGGTCGGCCGGTCCTGGGCGTCGAGGACGTGGGCGGCGGCGAGCCGTCCGGCCTGCTTCGGCTTCCAGCCGGCGCTCACGACGGTGATCGTGGCATCGGGCAGCTTCTCCCGCAGCCCCCGGATGCGTTCGGCCGCGAACCGGCTGCACGTGCTGCCGTCGGCGGGGAGCTCCACCACCTCGCCCTCGGGCACGTGACCGGGGACGATCACGGCGATGCGCCGGTGGCCGAGCCGGTCCAGGTGCTTGCCGACCAGCCGGCCGGCCTTGGTGTCGTTGATCGTGACCCAGTCGCCGGAGTCGGAGTTCTGCGCCCCGACCACCCGGACGCCCCGGGCCGCGACCGCCTGCATGCCCGGATGGTCGGAGGTCGGCGAGCAGGTCACGATCGCATCGATCGCCGCCCGCTGCAACAGTTGCGCCTCGGTCTCCTCGCCCTCGTGCGGGGCCCGGAGCAGCAGCACCGAGGCCCCGAACCGCTCCACGCTCTCGCTGAGCCCGGCGAGGAAGGCGACCGTGTAGGGGTCGGCGAAGGCCTCGGCCAGCTCGCCGCCGAAGAGGAAGCCACACACGTCGTTCCTGCCGGAGCGCAGCGCCCGGCCGGCGGCGTTGGGGCCGCAGTAGCCCGCCAGCTTCGCCTCGGCCAGGATCTGTTCGCGCAGTTCGGTCGAGAGCCGGTCGGGCTTGCTGTAGGCGTTCGAGATCGTCGTGACGGAGACGCCCAGGCGCTCGGCCAGGGTCTTCATCGTCACCGCGGTTCCCGTGTCACCGCCCATCCCGCACCTCCGTGTTGATCGATAAAGTCAACGATACACTTTATCGATCAACACGGCAACGGCAGGGTCTCCGACGGACGTGCGGCCGGCCCCCGCCAGGGCCGGCCGCACGCGGGATACCCCTCAGGCGATGCGGGCCTTGAGGAAGGCGAGGGCGTAGGCCGCCTGGCCGCGGTAGTTGGGGTGCGCGATCGCGCCGGGATCCACGCCGAGGGCCACCTCGACCGGGCCGAACAACCACCGCGAACCGGAGTCGCAGAAGCCGTGGCCACGGAACAGCGTCGCCGCGTTCGCGTACTTCGCTACCCGTCCCTCACCGGCGTTGTTGGCGGTCACGACCGAACCCTTGACGGTGGCGTTGAGCTGGTCGGCCATCGCGTTCAGCCAGGCCTTGTCGACGAGGTCGACCACCCAGCCGTCCGCCAGCGTGCAGTCCTTGTGCTTCGACCCGAACAGCCGGTAGTAGCTGCTCACGTAGATGGTCGCGTTCGGGTACCACTGGTGGGCCTGCACGAGCAGCGCCGGCAGGCTCACTGCGAGGCCGGCCATGGCCGCGGTCACCGCCTGCTCGAGCGTGGCGCCCGTGGCCGGATCGACAACGGTGTCCGCGCAGTCGGAGGGGGCGTTGACGCAGAGGTACAGCGCGGTGCCCCAGCCGATGTCATTCGCTCCGACGGTCAGGGTGATCCGGGTGACGGCCGCACGGTCCGACTCGGGCACGGCGGCGAGTTGGGTCGCGACGTCCGCGACAGTGGCGCCGCTCACGGCCACGTTGTCCACCAGGTCGAGCCGACGGCTCAGGTGGTCGAGGATGGCCGGGTAGGCGTGGTCCTTGCCGACGCCGACGCCGGCGGCGATCGAGTCGCCGACGGCGAGGTGGTTGGCGGTCGGTACGGCGTGGGCAGGGAGGGACCGTGGCTCGGCCTGCGCCGGGGCAGCCGGGAGCCATAGGGTCAGGGAGGCGATGGTGGCGACGAGCGCGATGAGACGGCGGTGCATGAGGTGGCTCCTCTCGGATGTCGGGCGACGTTGCCCGGTTGCTGCACCGCAACAGCCTCACGATACGCCGGTCGCGCCGGTCCCGGGAGCCCCCGGGGCCAGCTGCCTCCTCGCCCGCCGACCGCCTTCGGTGAAGCGTCGCGCCGCGCCGCTGGACAGCGCCAGCAGCACCAGCACGCTGGTGCCCAGCGGCAGGAGTTCGCCGTGCAGCGGCCCGTGCTGGTTGGTCGCCGTCCGCTCGATGTAGGTGGAGACGATGCTGAGCAGGCTCAGCGCACACAGGGTGAGCCGGGCCCAGTTGTGCGCGGCCAGCGTGGCGATGGCGAACCCGATGTTCGCCAGGCCGACGACCAGGAGCACGCCGGCCACCACGGCGAACCCGGCCTGCACGTTCCCGTCGATGGACACGTCCAGCTCCGTGCCGGCCAGCAGGATCACGGCGGCGAAGCCGAGGTAGACCAGGGTCTGCAGCACGGTGGCGACGACGCCGAAGACGATCTGGACGGGCCGTCGCCGGGGATCGGCTGTTGCCGGGACGATGTCGGCACTCCCCTCGGTGGGCAGCCCGCTCACGTCCAGCACCGGCAGGTCGCCATCGGTGCGGATCAGGTCTCCCCCGCCGTTGCGGGAGTGGTAGCCGGTGGAGAAGTCCCGCAGGATGTCCAGGCCCGCCCCGGGCGATGCGGCGCGCACCGTCTCGATGATGTGCTCGCGCTCGATGTCGGTGTCCTGGTCGATCTTGTGCGTGACCTGGAGGGTGAACAGCGACAGGCCGACGCTGCGGTCGTAGGTGCCGGCCGCCAGCCAGTCGACCTTGAACCCGCCGGGCAGCAGCCAGCCGTCCGGGCACTTCCAGAACCGCACGTGGTGGCGCTGGGACGGGTTGCCGTCCACCTCCTGCTGGTAGGCGAAGTCCTGCTTCCGCCCGAACAGGAACAGCGGGCTCACCGGCGCCTCCCGGTAGCTGCGCCGGGACAGCGTGGTGGTCACGATCCGCCAGCCGGTGCGTCCGGTGAGCTCGTCGGCCCGGATCCAGCCGCCCCGATCCAGTGCGGCGTGCACCTGCTCGGGGCTGCCCATCAGGGCGAGGTTCACCGGGTCGCCGAGCAACCCGTCGGCGGTGCGGGTGCGGCCGATGAAGTAGTCGGGCACGTAGACCCGGGTGAGGATTCGGTGCAGGCGGGGCAGGACGAGGTACGCCACCAGCACCCAGAACACGATCACAAGCAGCATCTGCCAGCCCGGGGTGATGCCCTCCTCGAGGGTGAGGTAGGCGAACCACACCGAGGCGACGCCGGCCAGCACGAAGAAGGCCCCGTCCAGGCGGGCCGCCCAGCCCCTCGTCGCTCTCACAGACATCACCCTGTCATGCCCATGCCCGAGACCCGGATACCGAGCCGGTCCGTCGATCTCGTTCGCACAGCTAAAGTACCCGAAGAGGAGCCGCCACTCCGGAAGGAGTCCCGATGGACGACCCGCCCCCCAACACCACGGCACCGGAGCCCGTCCGAACCGCGGTCCCGGACCTCCTCGGGGGCGGCTCGGTCGTCCTGGGGGTGCTGGTCGGGGCCGCGGTCACGCTCGCGGTGACGATCGGACCAGCGGCGCTGATGCGGGAGAGCTACTCCGACTCGGTGATGTTCTCCCTCCTCGCCGTCGTGCTCGCCGCAGGGGTGGTGCTCACCCTCGTCCAGCGGACCCGGCGCACCGGGCTCGGCCTCCTGCTCGGGATCCTGGTCGCGGCACTCGTCGCGCTTGCGTTCTTCGTCGCGCTCCTCGCGACCTTCTGACGCGGCGCGCCACGGCCGGGATCGAGGCCGGATGCGGCCCCGGCAGTGGCCTGCTTCGCAGGCCCGCACGATATCTTGCCCCCATGCCCGACGCGCCGGATCCCGACTCCCCGCCCGAGTGGGTCGCGAAGGCACTGGTCGAGATCGTGCGCTCGACGGTCGCCGTCGAGGCGGAGCTGAAGACCTCCCTCGCCAGGGGCATCGGTGGAAACCGCCAGTTCGAGGTCCTGGTGCAGGTCGGGAGTTCGCCCGGGATCACGCCGTCCGGGGTGGGCACCGAACTGGGCCTGGCCCCCAGCCTCGTCTCCCAGGTCCTGCGCCGCCTGACCGACCTCGACCTGGTCGAACGACGCCTCGACCCGGCCGACCACCGTGTGGTGAACCTCTTCGTCACCGAGGCGGGGCAGGACCAGCTCGCCGCCACGGTCCGCGCCATCGCACGCTGGTGGGCCGACAACCGCGCCGGCGTCGAGAGCCGGCTGACCGACATCGACCCCACGGGGGCGGCATCGAACCCTCAGGAGTTCCAGACGCCTGCCGACATGCAGGGACTAATGGCGCGGGTGGGCCGGCTGTACCGCGACGCCGGTGCGGACCGTGCCCGGGCGTTCGGGGTTCGCCGCGCGACGGAGCGCTACGCGATCATGCTCCTCGTCGGTCTGGGCCGCCTGCGACCGAGCCGACTCGCCGAGGAGTTGCGGCTGAGTTCCAGCGGAGCGTCCGGCCTGGTGAACCGGCTGGTGGACCTCGGACTGGTCAGCCGCTCACACGACCCGTCGATCGCCGACCGGCGTGCCGTCGTCCTCGAACTCACCGAGCGGGGCGCCGAACTCGCTGCGGAGTACGGGCGGGCACTGACCGGCATCGCGGCCCTTTCCGTACCGCCGTCACGAGCGGCGCTCGACGCGTCCCTGACGGAAGAATCGGACCAACCCCTCTAGCGGGTCTCGGTGTTCCGCACGACCGCCTTCGCCACCTCCATCAGCACGAAGATCGCCACCGCGAACGCCAGCGGGATCACCCAGCCGAACACGCCGACCGCCGCCGAGCCGAACCAGGTGTGCAGCACCGGCAGGTAGACGAAGGCCACCTGCAGCAGCACCAGGATGCCGACCACCCACCAGACCACCCGGTTCCCGACCAGGGCCTCCTTGCGGAAGCTCGACTCGCGCAGGAACCGCGCGTTGAACAGGTAGGCGGCCTGGCCGAGCGCGAGGGTGTTCACCGCCCAGGTCTGGGCTGAGGCGACGTCCCCGGTGACGACCCGTCCGATCAGGAAGGTGACCAGGGTCGCGACCGCGATCAGGACCGACGCCGCCGCCAGCCGCGGCAGGTACCGGGCCCGGACCAGCGGGGTGCCGGGCGGACGCGGCGGGCGCCGCATGATGTCGGGCTCGGCCGGCTCGTAGGCCAGCGCGAGCGACAGGGTGACCGCCGTGATCATGTTCACCCAGAGGATCTGCACCGGCGCCAGCGGCATGGTCAGCCCGAACACCACCGCGATCAGCACCACCAGCGACTGCGCGCCGTTGGTGGGCAGCAGGAACAGCACGGACTTGTGCAGGTTGTCGTTGATCCGCCGCCCCTCCTCGATCGCGTGCTCGATCGTGGCGAAGTTGTCGTCGGCGAGCACGATGTCGGCCGCCTCCTTAGTGGCCTCGGTGCCCTTGATGCCCATCGCGACGCCGACGTCGGCCCGTTTCAGCGCGGGCGCGTCGTTCACGCCGTCCCCGGTCATCGCGACGATCTCCCCGTTCGACTGCAGGGCCTTGACCAGCCGCAGCTTGTGCTCGGGGCTGGTCCGCGCGAACGTCTCGGTGCGGTTCACGATCGTGCGCAGCTGCTCGTCGGTGGCCGCCTCCAGTTCGGCGCCGGTCACGGCCGACTCGGAGGCGTCGTCGAAGATGCCCATCTCGCGGCTGATCGCGGTCGCGGTGCCGGCGTGGTCGCCGGTGATCATCGTGACCTTGATGCCCGCCTCGTGGCAGGTCGCGATCGCCTGGATCGCCTCGGGCCGTGGCGGGTCGACGATGCCGGTCAGGCCGAGGAACACCAGGCCGGTGAGGTCGTCGTGGTCCAGGCCGCCAGCGTCGCGGGTGCCGCGGTGGGGCGACGGGCGGGACGCCGCGGCGAGGACGCGCAGGCCCTGGTCGGAGAGCGCGTCCACCCGCTCGTCCCACCACGCGCGGTCCAACGGCTCGGTCCCCCCGGACGCCGACAGCTGCGCCTCGGCCCGCTCCAGCAGCCGGTCCGGCGCGCCCTTGACCAGGATCACCCGGTGGCCCTCCGGCGTGGTATTCGCGGTGGCCATGTACTTGTGCGCGGAGTCGAACGGCAGCACGGCCGTGCGCGGGTAGCCGGACGGGTCGAAGCCGAC
>JBDHZJ010000092.1:0-7438 GCA_039811825.1 Propionicimonas sp. | reverse complement strand
GAGTTCGTGCGCGCCCGCAGCGACCGGTTCGGCGACCTGGCCTGGCTGATCACCCGCAACGCCGAGGACGCGCGCGACGCCGTGCAGGACGCGTTCGTGGGGCTCTACCGGCGCTGGGACGACCTGCCCACCGGTGACGAGTTCGAGGCCTACGTGCACCGGACGGTGGTGAACGCGTGCCTCGGCGTGATCCGGCGGCGGCCCCGCTCGCTGCCGGTGGCCGAGCCGGAGCGGCTGCGCTCGGCACCGGTCAGTCCGGACGCGGCCGACGCGCTGGCGGCGTCCGACGAGGTGTGGCGGCTGTGCGGGGAGCTGAAGCCCGTCCAGCGGACGGCGGTGGTGCTGCGCTTCTACGCCGACCTCGACTACGCCGACATCGCGGACGCGCTCGGCTGCGCCGAGGCCACCGCCCGCTCCCACGTACACCGCGCGACGCGGCAGCTGCGCTCGCGCCTGGACCGAGGACAGCAGTGATGGACGAGATGGAGAAGGTGTTCGCCGAGGGCCTGCGGAAGGCGGCGTCCGGGCGACCGGCGATTGCGGTCGACGTCGATGAGGTCATCGCGCGGGGTGAGGCGGCGGGACGGGTGCCGGTCGGGCGTCGCTCGTGGCGCTGGCTCGCCGCGGCGGCAGCCGTGCTTCTCGTCGCCGGGATTGGCGCGGGGGCCTGGTACCTGAATCGCCCGGGCGCGGTGCCGGCGGTGCCGGTCGGCTCGCCGTCCGCGGCTCCGGTGGTGCTGACCGGGACGCGCTGGCTCGCCACCGAGATCGGGGGGCGGCCGGTCGTGGAGAGCGCATCGACCGCGCGCCGGGAGAGCGTCCCTTGGCTGGAGTTCGATGCGACCACGATGTCCGGTGCCGATCCGTGCAACGGCGTCGGTGCCGACTACCGGATGGACGGCGACCGGATCTCGTTCGGCAACTGGGGGGCACACACGGCCTTGGGCTGCCACATCGCCCAGCAGCAGCGCTTCGAGCGGGCCCTGATGGACACGACACGGGTGCAGCGCGACGGGGACGAACTGGAATTCCTGGACGACGCCGGCACGGTGGTGCTGCGGTTCCGCAGCGCAGCCGGATCGATGGCGGCCCCGACGCTCACCGGAACCCTCTGGGTGGCGACCGACCTGTGGGGTGCGGCGGACGACGGCGGAAGGGCGCACACGAGCGTCGACCCGGACACCGCCGCGACCCTGCGGCTGGCCGACGGCACCGCGAGCCTGGACGCCACCTGCGGCCGGTTCACCGCTGACTACACCGTCGACGGCGACCAGTTGGCGTTCGGCGAGCAGACGGCCACCGGCGCGGGCTGCGGGGCGGGCCAGGCGAAGGTGATCTGGCTCATGCTGCGCGCGAGCCTCGGCGGTGAGGTCCGGTACCGCCTGACCGACACGACGCTCGAACTGCGCGACCAGGACGGGAACAGGCTCGTCCGATTCGTCGCCGGGTCCGGGTCGTCGACCTCGCCGATCGTCTCGCCGGCGGTCCCGTCCGGTTCCGCTTCGGTGCAGGGCCAGGTCACGTTCCGGGTGCGCAACGACACCACCGTCCGCCTGACCGGGCTCACGGTCGAGCCGGATGACGGCGTCCAGATCGGCTTCGGAACCCTCGACCCCGGTGGATCGGCGGACATGGTCTCCACGGGTCAACCCGTGTACCGGTACCCATTGGTCGGCGTCACGCTGGACGGACGGAGCTACGAACTGGTGCCGACCGACGTTGGTGAGGAGTGGCCGCTGACGCCGGGCGAGTACACCTACGCGCTCTCCGTCGACGGGTCCGGCGACCTCAGGCTCTCGCTGGAGAAGGACGGCTGACCCGCGCCCGTCCCCACTACCATGCCGACTTGTCAGACTCTCCCGTCGCCATGGCGACGCCAGACTCTGACAACTCGGCGATGGGGAGGACGACGGCATGGGCGAGCGGTGCGGCTGGTGCGGCACGGACGCGCTCTACGTCGCCTACCACGACGACGAGTGGGGCGTCCCTGAGCACGACGCGCGGGCGCTGTACGAGAAGCTCGTGCTGGACGGGTTCCAGGCCGGGCTGAGCTGGTACACGATCCTGCGCAAGCGGGACGCGTTCCGCGCCGGGTTCGGCGGCTTCGACCCGGACGTGGTCGCCACCTGGGGTGAGCCGGAGGTGACCCGGCTGCTCGCGGACGCAGGGATCGTCCGGCACCGCGGCAAGATCGAGGCGGCGATCACCAACGCGCAGGCGTGGCAGCGTATCGAGGCCACCCACCCGGGCGGGTTCAGCGCCTTCATCTGGGGCGCCGTGGACGGGCGGCCGATGCAGCGTGCGCTCACCGAACTGGCGCAGGTGCCCGCCACCGACCCGCGCACCGACGAGCTGTCGAAGCGGCTGAAGAAGGCCGGCCTGAAGTTCTGCGGGCCGACGATCGTCTACGCGTTCGCCCAGGCGGTGGGCCTGTTCAACGACCACCTCGTGACCTGTCCGGCGTACGCCCGGTGCGCGGCGCTGGCATGAGCTCGTCCGATCAGCGGTCCGGCCTGCCCGCCTGGCTGAGCCCGGTGTGGCTGGTGCTGGGGGCGATCGTCTCCGTCCAGGTGGGCGCGGCGTTCGCGAAGTCGCTGTTCGCCCTCACCGCCCCCACGGCGGTGGCCTGGCTGCGGATGGCCGTGGCGGCGCTGGTCTTCTGGGCGTTCGCCCGTCCCCGGTTGCGCGGACGCACCTGGGTCGAGTGGCGGGTGGTGCTCGGCTACGGCGTGGCGCTGGCCACCATGAACTGGGCGATCTACCAGTCGTTCGCGCGGATCCCGATCGGGCTGGCGGTGACGATCGAGTTCCTCGGTCCGCTGGCGGTGGCGCTGGTCGGCTCGCGGCGCGTCCGCGACCTGCTCTGGGTGGCGCTGGCCGCGATCGGCGTGACCCTGCTGGGGGTGTTCCCGGCCACGGTGGACTGGATCGGCATCGGCTTCGCCCTGCTGGCCGGCGTCGCGTGGGCGGGCTACATCGTGTTGTCGGGGCCGACCGGACGGTACTGGGAGGGCGTCACCGGGGTAAGCGTCGGATCGCTGGTCGGCGCCCTGGTGTTCCTGGTGCCCGGGGTGATCGCCGGGGGCGCGTCCATGTGGCAGTGGCAGGTGTTGTGGCTGGCCGCCGTGGTGGGCGTGATGAGCTCGGTGATCCCGTACGGGCTGGAGATGGTGGCCCGGCGCAGCATCCCCGCCGGGGTGTTCGGCATCCTGATGAGCCTCGAGCCGGCGGTTGCCGCGCTGGCCGCGCTGGTCGTGCTGGGCGAGCAGCTCAGTGCGGTCGAGATCGTGGCGATGGCCTGCGTGATCGTCGCGTCCGTCGGTTCGACCCGGACGCTGGCGAAGGCCCCCGCCCCGAACTGAACCGAAACGGAACCGTCCCCGCGAACCAGGGGGACGGTTCCTTCGAACCGCGGGGACGGTTCCTTCGAACCGCGGGGACGGTTCCTTCGAACCGCGGGGACGGTTCCTTTCCAGTTCACGCGTTCCTCCTTGTCGGAGCCTTGAACCGGAAAGGAACCGTCCCCGTGAACCGGAATGGGGACAGACCTTTGAACCGGAATGGGGACGGACCTTTGAACCGGAAAGGAACCGTCCCCGATGGGCCCGGGGACCCAACGGGGACGGTTCCTTTCCGGTTCAGGACATGCGGTCGGCGCCGGAGCCGCCGATGCCCCGGGGGACGCGGATTCCGGCGTCGACCAGGGCGGCGTGGGCGCGCGCGAGCAGGACGCGCTGCATGCCCCAGTGCTTGTTGGGGGCGGTCTTGGCGAACATGCGCAGGGTCATCGTGGTGTTGTTCACCGAGTCGACCCCGGCCACGCTCGGACGCTCCAGCAGCACGTCGGCGAACTCGGGGTCCTGGTCGACCTCGTCCGCCACCTGCTCGAGGACGGCGATGCACTTCGCCGCGTCCTCGTCGTTGGCCACCGGCACGTCCACGGTCGCGGTCGACCAGCCCTGGCTGAGGTTGCCCAGCCGCAGGATCTCGCCGTTGCGGATGTACCAGACCTTGCCCGTGGAGTCGCGCACGCGGGTGATCCGCATCGTGACCTCCTCGACGGTGCCGACCACCTCGCCGGTGTCGACCAGGTCGCCCACGCCGTACTGGTCCTCCAGGATCATGAACAGCCCGGAAAGGTAGTCCTTGACCAGGCTCTGCGCCCCGAAGGCGATCGCGACCCCACCGACGCCGGCGGAGGCCAGCAGCGGCCCCAGCGGGATGTCCAGGATCGCCAGGATCGTCAGCACCCCGATCACGATCAGCGCCACCGAGATCAGGTTGGTGATCAACGAGCCCAGCGTGGCCGTACGCTGCTCGGCGCGCTCGTCGCGGGCCATCGTGACCGCGGACAGGATCCGCTCGGCCCGAGTCTCGCTGCCCGTCCGGCGCTCCTTCGCACGCTCGACCGCACGCTTGGTGGCCCTGCGCACGAGCCGGACGAGCAGGTAGCGACCGACCAACGTGACCAGGATCACGACGCCGATCATGATCAGGTCGACGGTTCCCACGACTGCGGCTTCACCCATGCCGCCCATTGTGGCCGAATCGGACGCGGGGACGCGGACGCCCGCCCCGTGGCGGGAATAGCGTTGCCGGGACGGCGGTTGAGCGAGATGGTTGAATCCGCAATCAGTGGGAGTGGGCATGCAGCTGGGCATCTTCAGCGTCGGGGACATCACCCCCGACCCGACGACCGGGCGCACGCCGTCCGAGCACGAGCGGATCAAGGCCGCCGTCACGCTGGCGAAGAAGGCCGAGGAGATCGGGCTGGACGTGTTCGCGACCGGCGAGCACCACAACCCGCCGTTCCACCCGTCCTCGCCCACCACGCTGCTCGGCTTCATCGCGGCGCAGACCGAGCGGATCATCCTCTCCACCGCCACCACCCTGATCACCACCAACGACCCGGTGAAGATCGCCGAGGACTACGCCGTGCTGCAGCACCTGGCCGACGGCCGGGTCGACCTGATGATGGGACGCGGCAACACCGGCCCCGTCTATCCCTGGTTCGGCAAGGACATCCGCGAGGGCATCCCGCTCGCGATCGAGAACTACGCGCTGCTGCGCAGGCTGTGGCGCGAGGAGGTCGTGAACTGGGAAGGACGGTTCCGGACGCCGCTGCAGGGCTTCACGCTCGCCCCGCGTCCGCTCGACGACGTGCCGCCCTTCGTCTGGCACGGCTCGATCCGCAGCCCCGAGATCGCCGAGCAGGCCGCGTACTACGGCGACGGGTTCTTCCACAACAACATCTTCTGGACGATGTCGCACACCAGGCGCATGGTGAACCTGTACCGGCGCCGCTTCGAGCACCACGGCCACGGCCCGGCCGACACCGCGATCGTCGGGCTGGGCGGGCAGTTCTTCATGCGGAAGAACTCCCAGGCCGCGATCGAGGAGTTCCGCCCGTACTTCGATGTAGCACCAGTCTACGGCTACGGGCCGAGCCTGGAGGAGTTCATGGCCGAGACGCCGCTGACGGTCGGCTCGCCGCAGCAGGTGCTGGAACGCACCCTCTCGTTCACCGCGGACGTCGGCCACTACCAGCGCCAGTTGTTCCTGGTCGACCACGCCGGCCTGCCCCTGAAGACGGTGCTCGAGCAGCTGGACCTGCTCGGCGAGATCCTGCCCGAACTGCGCAAGGGCTACGCGGAGGGCCGTCCCGCGCACATCCCGGACGCGCCCACGCACGCCAGCCTGGTCGCCGCCCGGGACGCCGCCACGGTCGACCAGGCGGCCTCCGCCACGGTCCCTGAGGAGCGGACGGGTGAGCTCGCGAACCCGTCCGCGTCACGAAGGGCCGCCGAAGGAGCCACCCGATGACCAGCATCGTCGTGGTTACCGCGGGCACCAGCGTCCCGTCCTCGAGCCGCATGCTGGGCGAGCGGTTGGGGGAGGCGACAGTGGCTGCGCTGGTCGCGTCCGGGGTGCCCGCCGAGGTGACCCACCTGGAACTGCGCACCCTCGCCGTCGACCTGGCCCAGCACCTGGCCACCCGGGTGCCGGGCGGCCGGCTGCGGGAGGCGTTCGACGCGGTCTGTGCGGCCGACGGCGTGATCGCGGTCACGCCGGTGTTCAACGGCTCGTACTCGGGGCTGTTCAAGCTGTTCTTCGACGCGCTCGACGAGGCCGCGATGGCCGGACGCCCGGTGCTGCTCGGGGCCACCGGCGGCACGGGACGGCACTCGCTGATGATCGACCACGCCATGCTGCCGCTGTTCTTCTACCTGAAGGCGCTGGTGGCCCCGCGCCCGGTGTTCGCCGCGACGAAGGACTGGGGAGCGGCCGGCGGAAAGCTGGATCGCCGGATCACCACGGCGGCCGACGAGTTCGCGAAGGTCGTCCTCGCGGCCGCCCCGCACAAGCAGGGCGACGACTTCGAGGTGACCGACTTCACCGACCTGCTGGGCGGCTGACCCCGATCCCCACACAGACGCTCCCGAAAATCGAGAACGCTCCCGAAATTTCGGGAGCAAGGACGAATTTCGGGAGCGTCTGTGTTGGACGAGCCGAGAACCCGGATCTTCAACCGGATGGTTGACAAAGCGGCGGACGCGATCTAGCGTCCATCTCAACCAAATGGTTTAGGACGGTGTCATGTCGACCGATCAGCTCTCCCGCACCTTCGCTGCCCTCGCCGATCCCACCCGGCGCGACCTGGTCGCCCGGCTCTCGCTGGGGGATGCCACCCTGGGCGAGCTCGCCGGGTCGTACGAGATGAGCCTGCAGGCGGTCTCCAAGCACCTCACCGTGCTGGAGCGGGCGGGGCTGGTCACGCGTGGGCAGGCCGGCACCCGGCGTCCCGTGCACCTGGAGGCCGACCTGCTCGACCCGCTCACCGACTGGCTGGAGCACTACCGGCGGCAGGCCGAACAGCGCTTCCAGCGTCTGGACGCCGTCCTGGCCGAGCTCGCCGCCGACGAGGCCTACCCCGGCACCGCCCGGCGGAACGACAAGGAGGAACGATGATCGACCGCTACGACACCGCCCACATCGAGGCCGACCCGACCGTGCCACTCGTGCGGATCATCCGTGATTTCGCGGCCACGCCCGCGCAGCTGCAGCGCGCCCATATCGACCCGGAGCTGTACGCCCGCTGGGTGGGCCCGAACGACGTGACCACCCGGATCGACCACTGGGACGCCCGCAGCGGCGGCAGCTGGGCCTTCACCAACATCCGGGGCGAGGAGGAGTACAGCTTCCACGGTTGCTTCCACGAGGTCTCGCCCACGCGGCTCGTGCAGACCTTCACCTTCGACGGCTGGCCGGACGGCGTCTCGCTCGAGACCCTGACCCTGACCGACCTCGGCGACGGCCGGACGCGCCTGGTCGCGCAGTCGCTGGTGGACAGCTTCGAGGGACGCGACCAGTGGCTGGCCAGCGGCATGGAGACCGGCGTGAACGACGGCTACGCCAAGCTGGACGCCCTGCTCGCCGA
>JBDHZJ010000091.1:0-7453 GCA_039811825.1 Propionicimonas sp. | reverse complement strand
GCGACGAAGGTGGGCGTCGACGTCACGGTCGCCGACACCCGCGGCGAGACCACCACCAAGCAGCTCACGTTCCGGGTGACACCGCGCCCGAAGGTCACCGCCCAGTCGTTCGCGGTCACCGTGGAGGCCGGCGAGACCCGCACCATCCCGGTCTCCGAGCACGTCACCGGCACCGTGTCCAAGCTGGAACTGGCCGACGTCCGGCTGCACGGGGACGGCAAGGTCGGCCTCGCCAACGGCTCGCTCGCGTTCACGTTCAACGCCAGGGACACCGGCTCGCACCTGGTCGACTACACGGTCGGGGACGGCGCAGCGAAAGCCACCGCGCAGGTGCGGGTGACCGTCACCGACGGCAAGTCCGCCCAGCTCGCCACCGCGCCCGTGATCGCCTTCGTCCGCGCGGGCGAGGACGCCACCGTCGACGTGCTCGCCCCCGTCGACAACCCGACCGGGCGGGTGCTGCTCCTCAGCGGCGTGAAGGCGGAGGCCGCAAAGCGCGCCACGCTCACCGTCGACACCGTCGGCCAGTCGTCGCTCCGGGTGCTCGGCACCACCGCGGACGGGGCGCCAGGCCGGCTCGGCACGGTCAGCTACACCGTCTCCGACGGCGAGGACGCCCGGGTGCACGGCGAGGCCACCGTCTACCTGCTGCCGCCGGCGGCCCAGCTCGCGCCGATCGCGCTCGACGACGCGGTCACCGTCCGCGCCGGCGCCCAGCTGGACATCCCGGTGACCGCCAACGACATCGCCCCGGCCGGCAGCACCATCTCCCTCGACCCCCGCTCCGTGCGCAGCACCGAGCCGACCGCGCTGGCCTTCGCGTCCGGCAACCTGGTCCGGACGCTCGCCCCGGCCACGCCCGGGTCGTACCGGATCACCTACGCGGTGTACGTGGCCGGCAGCCCGAGCCTCGCCGCGGACGCCACCGTCCGCGTCACCGTGCTGCCCGACAGCGAGAACCGGGCGCCGCGGCCGCAGACCCTGACCGGCCGGGTGCTCAGCGGCCAGGTGGTCGAGATCGGCTTCGACGACCTCGGCGTCGACCCGGACGGCGACTCGGTGCGACTCGACCGGGTCCTCACCCAGCCCCAGCGCGGCTCGGCCGCGATCTCCGCGGACGGCCGCAGCATCACCTACACCAGCGTCGCCGGCGACAAGGGCGGCCAGGTGTCGTTCCGCTACCGGGTGGTCGACAGCCAGGGCGCCACCGGGGAGGGCGCCGTCCGGGTCGGCGTGCTCGACGAGGAGGCCAGCCCGGCGCCGGTCACCTACACCGACTACGTGCAGGTGCAGGTCGGGGCCGACAACACCGTCCGCGTGGCCGCGGTCGCCAACGACATCGACCCGACCGGCGGCACGCTCACGATCACCGGCGTCCGGCCGAACGTGCCCGAGCAGCTCACCGACGGGTCGGCGAACCCCGAGTACGCCCGGCTGGCCGCGCTGGTCGCCGAGCCGACCGAGTCCGACGTGGTGATCACCGCCGGCGAGACGGCGGGCACGGCCTCCTACCGCTACGACGTCGCCAGCAGTTCCGGCAACACCGGCTCCGGCCTGATCGTGGTGAAGGTGGTGCGCGAGGAGGTGCCGAACTTCCCCGTGGTCGCCGACACCGTGCTCACCGCCGAGACCCGCGAGCAGTTCCCGCTCGGTGTCGACGTCGTCACCGGCAAGGCCAGCTGGCCCGGCGGGGACGCGTCCCGGCTCACGCTGGGCCTGTGGCAGGGTGCCGGCCCGGTCGCCGGCGCGGCCACGAACGGCTGGTCGATCTCCGGCGAGCTGCCCGAGCGCTCCCGGATCATCCCGTACGTGCTCACCGCCACCGCTGCGGACGGCACGCCGCTGGAGACGGCCGAGGGCACGGTGATCGCCACCTACGGCTTCCTGCGCGTGCCCGGCGCCGCGGACGTCCAGCTCATCCTGCGCAGCGGACTGAAGCCGCAGCAGGTCGACGAGGACTCCTCGGTGCGGTTCGACCTCGCGGGCATGGTCGCCGTCCCGACCGGCGCCGTGCTGCAGGTCGGCACGGACGGGCTGGCCGCGTCCGGGTCGCGGCAGGAGGCGTCCTGCAAGCCGGTCGCCGGCACGGTGGTCGAGTACCGGGCCGGCCGCGGGGCGCCGTGGACGGACTCCTGCTACGTGCCGGTGAAGCTGGCCGCGCAGGACACCTGGACCGTCCTCTCGGTGCCGGTCACGGTCAACCCGGCGGCCCCGCAGCCGAGCCTGAAGCCGGCCTCGCTCACCGTGAGTCCCGGCGAGGACGCCACCTACGACCTCGCCCAGATGACCACCTGGGCGGGCGAGGCGGACCAGGCCTCGGTCGTCTACCAGGTGCAGACCGGCGGCCAGCGCTCGTTCGAGGTCTCCCAGAAGGGCCAGCAGCTCACCATCCACGGCATCGAGCACGCTGTGCCGGGCACCGACGAGCAGTTGACCGTGCGGATCACCAGCCACGACGCGGTCAAGCCCGCGCCGCTCACCCTGCGGGTCGGACCCGCGCCGAGCGAGCTGCCGCAGGGCGGCACCGCGCAGGAGCAGTGCTCGGAGGAGAAGGGCAGCTCGTGCGAGGTCACCGTGGTCGGCGCGCCCGGCGAGGTGAACCCGCTCCCGCGCGAGTCGCTCGTCCTCGTCGACGTCCGGGGCGGTGGCGACTGCCCCGGGGTGTCGTACACGGTGGCTTCGCCGAAGTCGGTCCGGGTGAGCTGGGGGGACGGCACCCCCGGCGGCACCTGCACGGCGTCCTTCTCGGTGCGGGACGCGCAGAGGCGCACCACCGCGGGCGAGCGGGACGGGCACCTGGTCATCGACCTGCTCGGCTACCCGGAGGCGCCCGACAGCGCCAGCCAGGTCGGCTTCTCGATCGACTCGGTGCAGTTGCGGGTGAAGCCCGGCGCGGCCCGCAACGCCTACCCGGAACTGAAGGGGTTCATCGTCCGGCAGGGCGGCGACAAGGTGGCCACGTGCGACCCCGACGGCAGCTGCCCGTCCATCCCGGCCCCGATGGGCGACCGGCGCAGCTACACCGTCACGGCGTACAACGCGGTCGGCGAGTCGAAGGACAGCGTGAAGGCGGACGCGTGGGCCTACGGGCCGCCGCCGTCGCCGGACGGCGCCACGGCCGAGCCGGTGGTCACCTCCGACGGCGACGGCAAGGTGGTCAAGCTCACCGTCGGCGGCATCGACAGCTCGCAGACCGACCGGCTGCGGATCTCGTCGGAGGCCGGGCCGGACCAGACCGTCCGGCTGAACCGCGGCCAGGACAGCGTCGTGATCGAGGCGTTCAACGTCGGCTCGAACCGGCGCACCCGGATCACGATCACGCCCTACTCGCGGTTCGACCTGCCGCCCGACGCGGGCGGCTCCGGGTCCGGCGACAGCATCACCGTCTACGGCAACGGCATCGGCCGCCCCGACGAACTCCAGCTGTCGCTCACCTCCACGGTCGCGGCGGACGGCACCACCGCGACGGTGGCGGCCACCGGGTCGGCCGCCGTGAACGGCGACGGGTCGGAGCTGCGCTACGGCTTCGCCCGCGCCGGACAGCCGTGCCAGCCGAACGGCACCGCGACGAGCCAGTCGTTCACCGGGCTACGGGCCGGCGACGCCTACGACATCACGATGTGCGTCGCCTCGCTCTACAACGGCCAGGTGTTCGGCACCGCGAGCACGACGCAGACCGTCCGCGCCCTGCAGGAGCCGCCGGCGCCCACCGGCTACACCTACGTCGTGAACAAGCAGGCCGCCGGGTCCGACACCCACCCGCAGTGGCTGGTCGGGGCCACGCCGACCTCGGCCGAACAGCCGCCGTACAAGAACCAGGCCGTCTTCGACAAGCCGAGCGGCACGTTCGGCACCGCCTTCGCGAACAACTACCGGGTGCGCTACTGCCACGAGCAGTGGACCGACGCCTGCGGCGCCTGGGGATCGGTGAAGGCGAACGCCGACGCCGCCGCGGGTCCGATCGCGCCGTTCCCGGTGCAGGTCACCGGCCTGGGCATCGCGAAGTGCGTCGGCGAGAAGGTGCCGACGAAGGCCGGCGACTCCACCGGCGACAAGGCCATCATCGACCTGGACGCGACGAGCGCCGAGTACTGGGTGCCGGACGGCGCCGGCGGCGGCACCTGGAAGGCCGGCGGCACCGACGGCGCGGCGCCGGCCATGGCCACGAAGGTGCGCGGGGTGAAGCTGACCGTCAGCTGGCCGCCCGACTGGGGCCTGAACGCGTTCCACACCACCGCAGGGGCCGACTGCACCCCGACCGCGACGCCCGACCCGCAACCCACCGCCAGCCCGACCTCCACCCCCTGACCACGACAGGAGTCACCGAGCATGCCCATCTCGCAGGAGCAGGCCACCTGGTTCCAGCGCACCTTCGCCGGGATCGCCGACAACGTCGAGCAGGTGATCGTCGGCAAGCGCCACGTCGTCGAGCTCGTGCTGACGGCGATGCTCAGCGAGGGCCACGTGCTGCTCGAGGACGTGCCCGGCACCGGCAAGACGTCGCTGGCCAGGGCCCTCGCCGCGTCCGTGGACGGCACCAGCACCCGGATCCAGTTCACCCCCGACCTGCTGCCCGGCGACGTCACCGGGATCACCGTGTACGACCAGAAGACCGGGGAGTTCGAGTTCCACTCCGGCCCCGTGTTCGCCAACATCGTGCTCGCCGACGAGATCAACCGGGCCAGCCCCAAGACCCAGTCCGCGCTGCTGGAGGTGATGGCCGAGGGCCGGGTGACCATCGACGGCGTCACCCGGCAGGTCGGGCTGCCGTTCCTGGTCATCGCCACCCAGAACCCGGTCGAGCAGGCCGGCACCTACCGGCTGCCGGAGGCCCAGCTGGACCGGTTCCTGATGAAGACGTCGCTGGGCTACCCGGACCGCGCCTCCACCGTCCGGATCCTGGAGGGCTCGGCGGTGAGCCGGCACGAGGTGGGCGCGGTGATCTCGCCGCAGGCGCTGCTGAACATGGCCGCGATGGCGCGCGACGTCTACGTCGACCCGCTGGTCTACGACTACATCGCCCGGCTCGTCGAGGCGACCAGGGACGCCGAGCAGGTGCGGCTCGGCTCCAGCATCCGGGGCGGTCTGGCGCTGACCATGTCCGCGCGGGCGCGGGCCGCGTCGCAGGGGCGCGGCTACGTCGTGCCCGACGACGTGAAGCTGCTGGCCGAGCCGGTGCTCGCGCACCGGCTGATCCTGCACCCCGAGGCGGAGTTCGACGGGGTCACCGCCGAGGCCGTGATCGGGCAGGTGGTGCTCTCCGTGCCGCCGCCCAGCGAGCGGGCCGCCGGCTGAGCCATGGAGTCCACCGAGTCCCGGCTGACCCGGACCACCGCCCAGACCGGCACGCGCACGCGCACGGTCTACGGTGCCGGGCGCGAGGGCGCGGTCGTGGGCGCCGTGGTCACCTCGCTGCGCTTCTGGCAGCGGGTGCGCGGGTGGCTGTCCGCCGCGGGCCACGTGGTCGCGGAGACGGTGACGCCGGCCGGCTGGCTGGTGCTCGCCGCGGCGAGCGTCGGCCTGGGCCTCGGCATCGGCTTCGGCTGGGTGGAGTGGATCGTGGCCGGGCTCGCCGCGCTGGTGCTGGTGGTGCTGGCGGTGCCCTTCCTGCTCGGGCGTCCCGACTACGACGTCGACCTGG
This sequence comes from Propionicimonas sp., assembly GCA_039811825.1. Taxonomy (GTDB): domain Bacteria; phylum Actinomycetota; class Actinomycetes; order Propionibacteriales; family Propionibacteriaceae; genus Propionicimonas. The sequence continues at coordinate 1,812 of JBDHZJ010000091.1, read as the reverse complement.
GCATCACCGCGCAGCGGGTGGTGGCGGGCAGTGAGGTGACCGGCGCGGTCCGGGTCGCGAACATCGGACGCCGCACCGCGCTGCCCGGCCGGCTGGAGGTGCCGGTCGGCTCCGGGCTGGTCGAGCTGGCACTGCCGCTGCTGCGTCCCGGCCGGGAGATCGCCCAGGACCTGGTGGTGCCGGCCGCGCGGCGCGGCATCGTCACCGTCGGCCCGGTGACCGCCGTCCGGGCCGACCCGGTGGGGGTGTTCCGCAGGGAGCTCGCCTTCGAGGACGTGCACGACCTGTACGTGCACCCGCGGACGGTGGGGGTGCCGTCCACGAGCGTCGGGCTGGTGCGCGACCTGGAGGGTGCGCCGACCCGGCACCTGGTGGACTCCGACGTCTCGTTCCACGCCATCCGGCCCTACGCCCCCGGCGACTCCCGCCGCCAGATCCACTGGAAGTCGACCGCGAAGACCGGCGACCTGATGGTGCGCCAGTACGAGGAGTCCCGGCGGTCGCGGATCGCGGTCGTGCTCAGCTGCGCCACGGACGAGTACGCCGACGCCGGCGAGTTCGAGCTCGGGGTCAGCGCCGCCGCGTCCATCGCCGTGCAGGCGATCCGGGACGGCCGCGACCTCGACGTGATGGCCAGCGCCGAGGTGCCGGAGCTCGTGCGGTCGCGGATGCGCGCGATCCGGACGCTGCCCACCACCTCGCCCCGCGCGCTGCTGGACGGCTTCTGCACGGTCGAGACGGCGGTCTCGACGATGCCGCTGGCCGAGGTGTGCCGGCTGGCCGCCGAGTCCACCGACCAGCTGTCGCTGGCCGTGGTGGTGGCCGGCTCGCCGGTGGGGCTGCGCGCCCTGCGGCAGGCCGCGCTCGCCTTCCCGGTCGACGCCGCGGTGATCGCGGTGGTGTGCGACGAGAGCGCCCGGCCGCGGCTGCGCCAGTTCGGGTCGATGGCCGTGCTCACCGTCGGGGTGCTCGGCGACCTGACCCAGCTGCTCGTCCGCGGGGCCCAGTCGTGAGGGCGCGCCGGGTGGCCCGCGACGCCCGCACGCGGTTCGGCCGGATCGAGGTCGGCGGGGCGCTGTTCGTGGCCGCGATGACCGCGCTCGCCGCCTTCGCCGCCTGGCCGGTCTACGCCTCGTCGGCCTACCTGGTGCTGGTCGGCACCTGCGTCGGCGCGGCCGCGGTGCTGGCGGTGCTCGCCCACCGCCTCGCCTGGCCGGGCTGGCTCACGACCGCGGCGGCGTCCGGGGTCGCGGTGGTGATCGGGCTCGTCGTGGCCGTCCCGGTGTACCGGGTGGGCGCGCTGCGCGGCATCACCTGGCTGTTCGCCGGCCTCGTCACCGCCTGGAAGGACCTGGTCACCGTCGAGTTGCCGGTGGGGGAGTACCGCAACCTGCTCGTGCCCGCGCTGGTCGTCTTCCTCGCCGGCCCGCTCGCCGCCCTGCTGCTGTCCTGGCGGCGCAGCCGCAGCTTCGTCGCCGCGGCCCCGGTCGCCCTGGCCATGCAGTGGTTCGGCCTCGGCTTCGGTGCGGACACCACGGCAGTCCCGGCCCGGATCGGCGGGTTCGCCGTCGCCGCCCCGCGGGAGGCGCTGCTCGGCGGGCTCGGCCTGCTGCTCTGCGTGGGCTGGCTGGCCTGGCGCGCCCGGGCCGAGCGGACGGAGGCGCTGCACCGGGCCGCGCAGGCCAGCGGCGTCCGGCTGACCCGGGTGCGCGGCGCGGCGGCACTGCGCTCGGCGGCCCTGGCCTGGGTGATGGTGGCGGCGGCCGTGGCGGTGGCGCTGCTGGCCACGCCGGTGGTGGCGTCCGGGCTGGA
>JBDHZJ010000090.1:0-7460 GCA_039811825.1 Propionicimonas sp. | reverse complement strand
TCTCCACCTCGGAGACGAACTTCGTCTGCGGCACGAGGGCGCTGACCACGTCCGTGACCAGCCAGGTGAGCTGGTCGCCGGTGACCGGGAGCCGGGCCTCGGTGGGTGTCTCGGCCTGCGCGAGCCGGTCGACGGCCCGCTGGGCCTGCTGCGCCACGTGGTTGTCGCTGGGCGCGTGCGCCGCGGCGACCAGGGTGGTCATCACCTCGTCGTGGACGATGCCGTCCAGCCGGTGCCGCTCTTCGAGCAGGGCCTCCTCGATCGCGGCGTCCGTGGCCTCCTTGCGGGTGGCCGCCTCGGCCTCGTCCAGTTCCTTGAACGCGTTGCTGACCACGCCGAGCGCGACGATCACGACCGAGGCGTTCATGACCAGGTTGATCATGTCCTGGAACGCACCGAGCAGCGAGGCGCTCTGCCCGGACGGCGTCATCCGCACCGCGGCGAACAGCAGGCCGGACGCGATCGCGTAGGCGAACCCCCAGCCGGTTCCGGTGGTGACGGCCAGGCAGATGGCCGCGACGCCGAGGGTCATCCACAGCCACGGGCTGCTCTGCGCCGCCTCATCGGACTGCCAGGCGGCCGGCCACGTGATCAGGCCGAACGTGACCACCGTGACGTAGACCAGGGCGAAGGGACGCAGCTTCCAGCCGACGAAGCTGGCGATCATCATCCCGACGCTCGCCGCGACGATGCCGCCGCCGACGATGATCATCCACCAGCCCGCCAGGTACTGGAACTGCCCGACGGCGGCCAGCGACGCAGGGATCAGCGTGCCGAGGCAGAACAGTGCCACGCCACGGTCGACCCACGCGGACAGCTGGGACGTCTTCGGTTTCAGGTTCACCACTCGCGGCTCCAGTCCACGAGTCCGTCGGCGTCGTGCTCCCCGCCCGGCCACACGGCCCGGATGATGCCCGCGGCCGCGAGCGCCTTGCGGCATCCGGGGCAGGGCGGATCGGTGATGTAGGCGGTGGCGCCCTTGGTGTCGCGGGTGGCGAACAGCAGCGCGTTCACCTCGGCGTGGATCGCGATGCAGAAGCCGGGCGTGCCGGGACGGTCGTAGTCGCCCAGGCCGGGCACCTGGTCATAGCCGAGCTGCCCGCGCGGGCAGGCCCCCTCGAGGCAGTCCGGACGGCCAGGGGCCGCGCCGTTGTAGCCGGTCGCGATGATCCTCCGGTCGAGCACGAGCACGGCGCCCACCCGCCGACGGGTGCACTTGGCGCGGGCAGCCACGGCGGTCGCGATGGTGAGGAAGTACTCGTCCCACCCGGGTACCGCGTGCTGGCTCATCGCTCTCCTCGAGTCGAGGATTATTGTCTCAGGAATGTCCAGAGGTTATCGGTTGTCACACGCGTTCTAGCCGAGGTAGGCGTTCGAGAAGGCGGGTGTCGGATCGACACGCTGGGCCGTCAGCCCCTGGGCAGCCATGAAATCGGCCATGTCGCTCCACTGCGCGGCGTCGAAACTCCCGTCGACCTTCCCGTCCGCCGTCGTCCAGAGGGCGTTGGTCGCGGTCAGGGTGGCCTTCGCCGCGGTCTGCGCCGACGCCTCCGAGAGGCCGGGCACGTAGGTGGTGGACACCTCGAGCGCATGGTCGGGATCGGCGACCGTCGTGGTGATCCCGGCCAGCGTGCCGGCGACCACGGCCTTCACCACGTCGGGGTTGGCCTGCGCGTAGTCGGCGGTCGTGATCAGGCTGGCGCCCACCAGCGGCACCGTCCCGGACGCGATCGGCAGGCTGCGGGTGGCGAACCCGGCGAGGCCGAACTGGACGGCCTCGTTGTTGCTGAACCCGACGATGGCGTCCACCTTCCCGGTGGTCAGCGCCGCCTGCTGGGTGTAGCCGATCTCCTTCACCTGCACGTCCGACTCGCTGAGGCCCGCGGTCTTCAGCGCGACCTGGAGCCCGAACCAGCTCTCCCCGTACTTGCCGGGGAGGCCGATCGAGTGACCCTTCAGGTCGGCGAGGTTCTGGATCGGGGAGCCGTCCGGCACGATCAGCACGACCGGGTAGCTGCGGTAGTACGCCGACACCGCGACCAGGTCGAGACCCTGGGCCCGGGCCTGCAGCAGCTCGTCCCCGCCGGCGACGACGAAGTCCTCCTGGCCGGCGGCGATCGCGGTGAACAGGCCCTCGGAGGTGCCGTGGTGGCGCAGCGTCGGGGCGACCCCCGCCTGCGCGTAGTCGCCGTCCGCCTCGGCCACGTAGAACGGGCTGAACTGCACGTTGGGGATGTAGGTGAGTCCGATGGTCGGCGCGGGCAGCTCCGCGGAGCCGGACGGGCTGGTGGTCGACGTGCCGGCCTGGCTGCACCCGGCGAGCAGCAGGAGTGCGGTGACGGCGGCGATCAGGCGGTTTCTCACAGGTGTACCTCTCACGAGCGTTGCAGGGAGTCGATGATCCGGGAGCGGCGTTCCCAGAGGTGGATGGCCGCGTAGGCGGCGGACGCGATCACGCAGAGCACGATGATCGTCGCCACCATGCCGGCGGTGTCGACCGATTCGCGCTGGATGGTCAGGACGGTGCCGAGGCCGGAGCCGCCCATCACCATCTCGCCCACGATGGCGCCGGTGACGGCCAGGGTGACGCCGTTGCGGATGCCACCCAGGATCGACGGCAGGGCCATCGGCAGCTCGACGTGCAGCAGCAGGGCGAATGACGACGCGCCGTCGATCCGGCCGGCGTCGACGACGTCGGCGTCCACGTGGCGCAGGCCGACCACGGCCGAGATCAGGATCGGGAAGAACACGATCAGCGCGCACAGGATGATCACCGGCACCAGCCCGTAGCCGAGCCAGAGCACCAGCAGTGGCGCGAGGGCGATCGCGGGGATGGCCTGGGTGGCGCCGAGGAACGGGTTGACCGCCGCCGCCGCCCAGCGGGAACGGTGCACGAGCACCGCCAGCGGCAGCGCGACGACGGTGCCGAGCAGCGCACCGCCGAACGCCTCGGCGAGGGTCACGGCGAGGTAGCTCCAGTACACGGGATCGGTGAGGTCGGAGCCGAGCCGGGCCGCGACGGTGGCCGGCGTCGGGAGCAGGATGGAGCCGGCACCGGCCGTGAGCCCCCAGCCCACGAGCAGAAGCACGCCCAGCAGCACCGGGGCGAGCATCTGGCGCCTCATCCGTCCTCCGCGTCCTTCGTCGGTCCTTCGACTCCGGAGCAGGGCGGGATGCGCGAACGGGCCACCGCGCGCAGAGTGCGCGGCAACCGCGTGCTGCCTCCCATCCGGACTTTCACCGTCGGTCCCGGAATTCCACCAGGTCAACCGGTTCCGCAAGCGGAACCGGGTCGCGGACTGTCACCGCCGGTTCGGAATTACACCGACCCCGGAGCACGTACGGGGCCAGTGTATTACCAACCGCACCACCAGCGCAGCCGGGCCACCCGCGGCGCCGAGCGCCTCCGTTTCCGTCGAACGCCTGCGCTCGAGCAGGGGCGCTCGACCGGAACGGAGGCGTTCGGCGTGATCAGGGCACCGGCGCGGGCCCCGGTGTAGGACACTGTTCGCGTCACCGCCAGGGGTGGCCGGACGCTGAGCGGAAAGGACTGCCATGCGGGTCGCCGTCCCGTCGGAAGTGAAGAACCACGAGTACCGGGTGGCGATCACCCCGGTGGGTGTCTCCGAACTCGTCAACCACGGTCACGAGGTCTACGTGCAGGCGGGCGCCGGCGCGGGATCCTCGATCAGCGACGAGGAGTACGTGGCGCAGGGCGCGCGGATCGTCCCGACCGCCGAGGAGACCTGGGCGACCGGCGAGATGGTGCTCAAGGTGAAGGAGCCCGTGCGGTCCGAGTTCGGCTACCTGCGCGAGGACCTGCTGCTGTTCACCTACCTGCACCTCGCCGCGGACAAGGCCGGCACCGCCGCCCTGCTGGACGCGGGCACGACCGCAATCGCCTACGAGACCGTCCAGTTGCCGTCCGGCCTGCTGCCGCTGCTGTACCCGATGTCGGAGGTGGCCGGCTGCCTCGCTCCGCAGGTCGGTGCCCACGCGATGATGAAGGCCCAGGGCGGTCGGGGCGTGCTGATGGGCTGCGTCGGCGGCGTGCCGAACGCGAAGGTGGTCGTGCTCGGCGGCGGCATCGCGGGCCAGAACGCCGCCAACGTGGCGCTCGGCATGGGCGCGGACGTGACCATCCTGGACACCGACCTGGACAAGCTGCGGACCACGTTCTGGCGCTACGAGAACCGGGTGCACGGCATCGTCTCGTCCAAGCTGGCGATCCGCGAACAGGTGCTGGCCGCCGACATGGTGATCGGTACCGTCCTGGTTCCGGGCGCGAAGGCGCCGAAGCTGGTCACCAACGACATGGTGGCGCAGATGAAGCCCGGCTCGGTGCTGGTGGACGTGGCGATCGACCAGGGCGGCTGCTTCGAGGACTCGCACCCGACCACCCACTCCGACCCGACGTTCATGGTGCACGACTCGGTGTTCTACTGCGTGGCGAACATGCCGGGCGCCGTGCCGAACACGTCCACCTGGGCCCTCACCAACGCCACCCTCGCGTTCGCGGTGCAACTCGCCGACAAGGGGTGGCAACGCGCCTGCCGGGAGAACCACCCGCTCGCGCTGGGCCTGAACACACACGCCGGCCAGATCACCTACCCCGCCGTCGCGGACGCCTACGACCTGCCGTGCACGCGGGTGGACGAGTTGCTCGACTGAATGCTGCTCCGTAACGCCCAGCCCGTCCCGCTCGCCGGGCCCCCGGCCTTCGAACCGGTCCACGTCCGGATCGCCGGGACCCGGATCGCCGCGATCGCCGGGGCGCTCGACCCGCTGCCCGGCGAGGAGGTCCTGGACGCCGACGGACGCTGGCTGGTGCCGGGGCTGTGGGACGCGCACGTCCACCTCGGCCAGTGGGCCCGCCGGCGGACCCGCCTCGACCTGGCCGGGACCGCCTCCCTCGCCGATGCGGTGGCCAGGGTCGCCCGCGAGGTCAGGACGCCGACGACACCGACCGGCCTGCTGGTGGGCGGCGGCTACCGTCCTGCGACGTGGCCCGAACCGCCGACCGTCGCCGCGCTCGACGCGGTCACGGGAGCGGTGCCGGTCGTGCTGGTCAGCGGCGATGCCCACGCGGGCTGGCTGAACTCGGCCGCGCTGGCCCGGTTCGGGCTGGCCCGGCGCGACCAGCCGGTGGTGGAGGCGGAGTGGTTCGCCGCGCTGCCGGCGATCCTGGCCGCCGAGGACGCACAGGTGGGCCCGGGGGCGTACACCGACGCGCTGCGGGCGGCCGCCGCCCGGGGCGTGGTCGGGGTCGTGGACTACGAGTTCGAGCCGGGCTTCGCCGCCTGGCCGCGGCGCTACGCCGCGGTCGGGGTGCCGCTGCGGATCCGGACGTCGGTGTACCCGGCCGACCTGGACGCCGCCGTCGCGGCGGGCGTGCGGACCGGCGACATCCTCGTCGGCGACCGGGGCGAGGCGATGGTCACGATGGGCTCGCTGAAGATCATCTCCGACGGGTCGCTGAACACGCGCACCGCACACTGCGCCGCCCCCTACCCGGACGGCGGCCACGGCGTCCAGAACGTGCCTGCGGACGAGTTGCGTGCGCTGCTCGGGAAGGCCCGCCGGAACGGGCTCACCGTGGCCCTGCACACCATCGGCGACGCCGCTGCGGCCGAGGCCCTCGACGCGTTCGCCGAGACCGGCGCCAACGGCACGATCGAGCACGCCCAGTTGCTGGCACCCGGCGACGCGCGGCGGATGGCCGACCTGGAGCTGGTCGCCAGCGTGCAGCCCGCGCACCTGCTCGACGACCGGGGCGTCACCGAGGCCGTCTGGGGCGTCGAGCGGGCGTCCCGCAGTTTCCCGCTGCGCGAACTGGCTGCGGCCGGCGTGGGCATCGCGTTCGGTTCCGACGCGCCGGTGGCACCACTGGATCCGTGGCTGGCCATGGCGACCGCGGTCTACCGGGGCGACCCGGGCGATGCGCCCTGGTTCCCGGAGCACTCGCTGCTCCCGGTCCAGGCGCTGGCGGCGAGCACGGGCGGTCGTGACCGGCTGTTGGTGGGCGAGCCCGCCGACCTGGCGCTGCTGGACGCGAACCCGCTGGCCGGTGCCGACCCCCGGGAGGCGGCCCGCGGGCTGCGCGAGATGAGCGTCGCCGCGACCTGGGTCGCCGGGACCCTGGTGCACCGGGACGTCTGAGGCCCCGTTCAGCACCCCTCCGCCGCGCCGTCCTGCTCCACCGCCGCCACCAGCCAGATCCCGGAGGAACGCTCGAAGCGGACCTCGACCGGCTGGACCCGGCAGCCGTCGTCATCCGCGGTGCGCAACCGGGCCCGGGCCGTGGCGCGGTCGCCGTCCCGGGTCGCGCCGCGCAACTCGATCGCCTGCCAGCGGGTCGAGTCGAGGCCGCGCCCCCAGGCCGTCACCCCGCCCTCGGCGGCCAGCAGGCCGCGGGTGAGCATGCCGGCCGCGCTCGGGTACTGGCCGGCGTTGATGCTGCGGCCGAGCAGCCACAGGGTGTGGGCGAGCTCGGGCGCGTCGGCGTCGGTCGTCGAGACGATGAGGTCGGGGTCGGCGGCCTCGCCGTGATCCACCTCGCCGGCGCAGGGGGCGGACGGGACCGCGGTGTCGTCGCCCCATTCCGTGAGGCTGGCCTGCAGCCCGGAGGCGGGCAGCGCGAGGGTCACCGGGGAGGTGCTGTCCCGACCGCCCCGGCCGCCGATCGCGGCCACGACCATGCCGCGGGCCACACCGTCCGCGTCCAGCGCCGGGCCGCCGCTGAGCCCCACCGGCAAGGTCGCGTCCAGGGTGACCAGGTCGCGCATCGGGGAGCCGTTGACGAGCGCGGAGTCGGTGACCGAGGTGATCCGGGCGAACGTCCGGTGGAGCACGGACTCGCCGAGCGGGTAGCCCAGGGCCACGACGGTCGTGCCGGTGGCGGCCCGGTCGGAGGCGAGCGGAATCGTGGGCGGGTCGCCCGGCAGGGCCCCGGCGCGGACGAGCGCGGTGTCCCGGCTCGCGTCGATCCCGACGATCTCGGCCGGTACCGGACCCGCCCCGGTGAGCCGGACGCTGACCTGGCGCGCACCGCCCACGACGTGCGCCGCGGTCAGGACCAGCCCCGGTCCGACGACGAAGCCGGTGCCTGCGGCCGGTGCCCCCGAGCACCGGGTACTGAGCAGCCGTCCCACCGCGGCGGCGGAGCGCTGTGCGACCGGCGTGAGCGGGCCGGCGTCCACCGGGGTCGGCGTTCGCAACGGCGTCCAGGAGGAGCACCCGGCGAGCAGCAGGACGCCGCACAGGGCCAGCGTCCGGCGCTTTCCGCTGCGCATCTGACTCCCTTCGCGGCCAGCCTAACCGCGGCCCGGGCCGGACCCTCGGCACCGATCCGCGGGTCCTGCCGATTTCGCCCTGACCCGGCCGGTGCGCTACAGTCTCTACTCGCGCGCCGCTAGCTCAACTGGCAGAGCAGCTGGCTCTTAACTAGCGGGTTCGGGGTT
>JBDHZJ010000089.1:0-7527 GCA_039811825.1 Propionicimonas sp. | reverse complement strand
CAGGGACTGGTCGACTTCTTCGAGGAGACCGCCCGCAGCGCCGCGTCCGCCCGCAGCGCGATCTCCGCGCGCAGTGCTGCGTCGGCCACGGAGCCGCCCAAGCGCTGAGGCGCGCCCGCAGGGTGGGCCCGCGTTGCCTACCATGACGGCGTGGACATGATCTTCTGGTACGTGATGGCCGCGATCGCGGTCGTGCTCGTGGTGGCCGCCGTGACCTTGGTGGTGGCCCGCCGCAGGGCCCTCCCGCCCGCGCCGGTCACGCCCGAACTGCCGGCTCCCGAGGCACCCGCCGAACCGGTGGCGGAGGCCGGTGAGGCGCCGCCGGCCGGGGCTCCGGCGCTGGAGACGCCCGAACCGCCGTCGTCCCGGTTGACCCGCCTGCGTCGCCGGCTCAGCGCCAGCAACAACCCGTTCGCGCGCGGCCTGCTCGGCCTGCTGTCGGCGGACCGGCTGGACGCGGAGGCGTGGGACGACCTCGAGGCAACGCTGATCACCGCGGACCTCGGCGTGGGCCCCACCGACGAGTTGATCACCGCGCTGCGCCGTGAACTGGCGGTCGACGGCGCGTCCGACCCGGACCACGCCCGGGGCGTGCTGCGCACCGAACTGCTCCGGCTGGTCGGTACCGAGGCCGACCGCGACCTGCGCGTCACCGGCGCGGACGGCCTGCCCGGCGTGGTGCTGGTCGTGGGCGTGAACGGCACGGGCAAGACCACCACCATCGGCAAGCTGGCCCGCGTGCTGGTGGCCGAGGAGCACTCGGTGGTACTGGCCGCGGCGGACACGTTCCGCGCCGCCGCGGCGGACCAGCTGCAGACCTGGGGCTCGCGCGTCGGCGTCCCCGTGGTGCGCGGCCCGGAGGGGGGCGACCCGGCGTCCGTGGCGTTCGATGCGGTTGAGACCGGGATCACCGACGGCGTGGACGTGGTGGTGGTCGACACCGCGGGCCGCCTGCACACCAAGACCGGCCTGATGGACGAGCTGGGCAAGATCAAGCGCGTGATCGAGCGCAAGGCACCGGTGACCGAGGTGCTGCTGGTGATCGACGCCACCACCGGGCAGAACGGGCTGGCCCAGGCACGGGTGTTCGCCGAGGTGGTCGACGTCACCGGAATCGTGCTCTCGAAGCTCGACGGCTCGGCGAAGGGCGGCATCGTGGTGCCCGTCCAGCGCGAACTCGGCGTCCCGGTCAAGCTGATCGGGCTGGGCGAAGGACCCGACGACCTCGCTCCGTTCGACCCCGAGGGGTTCGTGGACGCCCTGCTGGCGGAGTCCTGATGCGGATTCGTGCGGCCCGTCCGGCGGACCTCCCGGCCCTGCTGGAGATCTACAACGACGCGGTCGTGCACACGACGGCGAGCTGGGACCTGCTGCCCTGGACGCCGGTCGAGCACGCCGAGTGGTACGCCACGAAGGTCGGGCACGGCCATCCCGTCCTGGTCGCGGACGACGACGGGACGGTGCTCGGCTACGCCGCTTACGGCCCGTTCCGGCCGAAGGCCGGGTACTCCCGCACGATGGAGCACAGCGTGTACGTCCTGCCGGGCCACCAGGGCCGCGGCATCGGCCGGGCCCTTCTGGTGGCGGTGATCGAGGCCGCCCGCGCGGACGGGGTGCACGCCCTGATCGGCGGCCTGAGCGCCGACAACGAGGTGTCGCTGGCCCTGCACCGATCGCTCGGCTTCGTCGAGGTGGGCCGCCTGCCCGAGGTGGGCCGCAAATTCGACCGCTGGCTCGACCTGGTGCTGCTGCAACTCTTCCTCTGACGAAGGAGTCCGTCCATGCCCACGGCCCGGATCAGCCTTGATCGCAGCCAATTCGTCGCGCCGGTCCGTCGCCGGATCTTCGGCTCGTTCGTCGAGCACCTCGGACGCTGCGTCTATGACGGGTTGTACGAGCCCGGCCACCCGGCCGCGGACGCGGACGGGTTCCGCGCCGACGTGCTCGACCTGGTCCGCGAACTGGGCGTGACCACCGTCCGCTACCCGGGCGGCAACTTCGTCTCCGGCTACCGCTGGGAGGACGGGGTGGGGCCGAAGGACGAGCGTCCGCGGCGGCTCGACCTGGCCTGGCACTCCCTGGAGACCAACCAGGTGGGCCTGGACGAAATCGCGGTGTGGTGCCGACGGGCCGGGGTTGAGTTGATGCTGGCGGCGAACCTCGGCACCCGCGGCGTCCAGGAAGCGCTCGACCTGCTCGAGTACGCCAACCACCCCGGCGGCACCGCGCTGTCGGACGCGCGGATCGCCAACGGGGCGCCGGAGCCGCACGATGTACGGATGTGGTGCCTGGGCAACGAGATGGACGGGCCCTGGCAGATCGGCCACCTGACGGCGGAGGACTACGGGAAGCTGGCCGCGCGCACGGGTGCGGCGATGAAGATGGTCGATCCGAAGCTCGAACTGGTCGCCTGCGGCTCGTCCGGCTCGGGCATGCCGACCTTCGGCGAGTGGGAGCGGGTCGTCCTCGAACAGGCCTACGACCAGGTCGACTACCTGTCCTGCCACGCGTACTACCAGGAGCACGGCGGCGACCTGGACAGCTTCCTCGCCTCCAGCCTCGACATGCAGCACTTCATCGAGACCGTCGTCGCCACCGCCGACCACGTGCGGGCGACCCACCGCAAGGACCGCAGCATCGCGATCTCGTTCGACGAGTGGAACGTGTGGTACCTCGCCGAGTACGAGGAGTCGGGGAGGATCACGGACGGCTGGCCCGAGGCGCCCCGGCTGCTCGAGGACGCCTACTCGGTGGCGGACGCCGTTGTGGTGGGCAGCCTGCTGATCACGCTGCTGAAGAACAGCGACCGCGTGCACGCCGCGTCGCAGGCGCAACTGGTGAACGTGATCGCGCCGATCATGACCGAGCCCGGCGGTCCGGCCTGGCGGCAGACGATCTTCTTCCCGTTCGCGACCACCGCGCGGCTGGCCGTCGGCGACGTGCTGCGTCCGCACGTGGAGGTGGGCACGTACCCGACGAGCCGGCACGGGGACGCCCCGCTGGTCGACGCGGTGGCCACGCACGACCCCGCGTCCGGGCAGGCGGCGGTGTTCCTGGTGAACCGTTCCCGCGAGGCGGTGACCGCCACGATCGGGCTCGGCGACCTCGGGCTCGCGCAGGTGCGGGAGGCGGTGAGCCTGCACGACGACGACGTGTACGCGAAGAACACCCTCGCCGACCCGGAGCGGGTGGGCCTGCGTCGGAACGACACCGCGCGGCTCGCCGACGGCGCCGTCGAGGTCGGCCTGCCGCCGGTCTCCTGGACGGCCCTCTCCCTCACCTGACCCGGACCGAGTAGGGGACGGTTCCTTACTCGGTCCATCCGGGAAGGTGGACCGAGTAAGGAACCGTCCCCAACTCGGTCCACGGGGGCGGGGCAGGCGCCCGGTAGGATGTCCGGGAGTTCCGCGACCGTGAGGTATCACCCTTGTTCGACACCCTTTCCGACCGGCTGTCCGCTGCGTTCCGCAACCTGCGGGGGAAGACCCGGCTGACCGACGCCGACATCGACGCGACCGCGCGAGAGATCCGGCTCGCCCTGCTCGAGGCCGACGTCAACCTGAACGTGGTCAAGGAGTTCATCGGCAACGTCCGCGAGCGGGCGAAGGGTGCCGAGATCCATGCCGCGCTGAACCCGGCCCAGCAGATCGTCAAGATCGTCGACGAGGAGCTGGTCAGCATCCTCGGCGGCGAGGCCCGTCCGCTGCGGTTCGCAAAGCGGCCCCCGACCGTGATCATGCTCGCCGGCCTGCAGGGCTCCGGCAAGACGACCCTGGCCGGAAAGCTCGGCAAGTGGCTGAAGGACCAGGGCCACTCGCCGCTGCTGGTGGCCGCCGACCTGCAGCGCCCCAACGCGGTGAACCAGTTGCAGGTGGTCGGCGAGCGGGCCGGCGTCCACGTCTTCGCGCCCGAGCCGGGCAACGGCGTCGGCGACCCGGTCTCCGTCGCCCGCAACTCGATCCTGCAGGCGATGAGCAAGCTCTACGACGTGGTGATCGTCGACACCGCCGGACGCCTCGGCGTGGACGCCGAGCTGATGCAGCAGGCCGCCGACATCCGCGACGCGGTCAGCCCGACCGAGATCCTGTTCGTCGTCGACGCCATGATCGGCCAGGACGCGGTGAACACCGCCCAGGCCTTCGCCGACGGCGTCGGCTTCGACGGCGTGGTGCTGTCCAAGCTGGACGGTGACGCCCGCGGCGGCGCGGCGCTGTCGATCGCCCGGGTCACCGGCAAGCCGATCATGTTCGCCTCCAACGGCGAGGGCCTGGGCGACTTCGACGCCTTCCACCCCGACCGGATGGCCAGCCGGATCCTCGGCATGGGCGACATCCTCACCCTGATCGAGCAGGCCGAGAAGACCTTCGACGCCGAGCAGTCCGCCAAGGCGGCGCAGAAGCTGATCGCCGGCAAGGGCGAGTTCGGTCTCGACGACTTCCTGCAGCAGATGCAGGCGGTGCGCCGGATGGGCCCGCTGTCGAAGGTGCTGGGCATGATGCCCGGGATGGGCCAGATGAAGGACCAGATCAACAACATCGACGAACGCGAGATCGACCGGATCGAGGCGATCATCTACTCGATGACGCCGGCCGAGCGGACCAACCCGAAGATCCTGGACGGCTCCCGCCGCGCGCGCATCGCCGCCGGCTCCGGCACGAAGGTCTCCGACGTGAACTCCCTGGTCAACCGCTTCTTCGACGCCCGCAAGATGATGCAGAGCCTGGCCGGCGGCCTGCCCGGGATGCCCGGCGCGCGCCGGCCGGCCCCCAAGCAGCAGGCCAAGAAGAAGAAGGGCAGCCACAAGGTGTCCGGCAACCCGGCCAAGCGGGCGAACGGCCCCGCGGCCAGGCCCGAGGCGCCCGCAGCCGCCCCGGCGGCTGCCTTCGGGCAGGTGCCGTCCGAGGCCGACCTGGCCAAGGCCGTGGGCGACTTCCAGTTGCCGCCGGAGTTGCAGCAGCTGTTCAACCCGAAGAACACCGGTCCCCGATAGCTCGACCAACGACGTGGGGATACCTGGGCCGGCGATGAGGGGATACCTGGACCGACGATGAGCCACCACCACGCACCGCCCGGGCTCGGTGAGCCCGAGTTCTTCGGGCACGGCCACGGTGCCGCCGTTCCGGCGGCTCCCGCCGAGGCGCAGAGGCTGCACCTGGCCGGCGTCCTGCTCCCCGGTGGCGAGCCGGTCGACCTGTGGGTGGTGGACGGCCTCGTCCGCACCGAACCCGTCGCCGACGCGATCACGATCTGCGCCGACGCCTGGATCGTGCCCGGACTCGTGGACGCGCACTGCCACGTCGGCCTGGGTGCGCAGGGTGCGGTGCCGGCCGACGTCGCCGAGGCCCAGGCCACGTCCGACCGGGACGCGGGCACGCTGCTGATCCGCGACGCCGGCAGCCCGGTCGACACGCACTGGATCGACGCGCGCGCCGACCTGCCCCGGATCATCCGGGCCGGACGGCACATCGCCCGGCCCCGTCGGTACATCCGCAACTACGCCGAGGAGGTCGAGCCCGAGGCCCTCGTCGAGGAGGTGGCCCGGCAGGCCGTCCGCGGCGACGGCTGGGTGAAGCTCGTCGGCGACTGGATCGACCGCGACCGCGGCGACCTCGCGCCGCTGTGGCCCGCCGACGTGGCGGCCGCGGCGATCGCGCGCGCCCACGAACTCGGCGCCCGGGTGACCGCGCACTGCTTCGGCGAGGAGTCGGTCCACGAACTCGTCCGGGCCGGGATCGACGGCATCGAGCACGGCACCGGCCTGGACGGCAGCACGATTGCGCTGATGGCGGAGCGCAACGTGGCGCTGGTGCCCACGCTGATCAACCTGGAGAACTTCCCCTCCTTCGCCGACGCGGGGGAGGCGAAGTTCCCGCGTTACGCCGACCACATGCGAGCCCTGCACGCCCGCCGGTTCGCGACGATCACCGCGGCGATCGAGGCCGGCGTGGAGGTGTTCGCGGGGACGGACGCGGGCGGCACCGTCGACCACGGCATGATCGGCACCGAGATCGGCATGCTCGCCCGGCTCGGCGGGCCGGAGTTCGCGCTCGGCGCGGCGTCCTGGCGGGCCCGGGAGTGGCTCGGCGCCCCGCGGGTCGCCGACGGTGCCTGGGCAGACCTGGTCGTCTACGACGCCGACCCGAGGCTCGACGTCGGCGTCACCCGGCACCCGGCGCTGGTCATCCTGCGCGGCCGGGTCGTGCCGAGCCGCTGACGGTCCAGGTTCGGTCGCTGAGGAGGTTCGCGAGGACGGGCGACCGTGCCGGGACCCCACCCTCCCGGTCCCTGAGGAGCGTTCGCGAGGGACGAGCGAACGCGTCACGAAGGGCGGCGGTCGCGGCCCTTCGTGACGCCCCGAGCCTCGCAGGCTCGGCGCGGGGCTCCTCAGGGACCGATGGGTGCGAGTTCGGTCGGCACGGCGATCACGTCGACGAGGGCGCCGTTGCGCCAGACCGTGATCTCGACGGGCACGCCGATCGCGTCCTCGAGCATCCAGCGCTGCAGGTTGGTCGCCGAGCCGATCGGCTCGCCGGCGACCGCGACCACGACGTCCCCGGTCTTGAGCGAGGCCACGGCGGCCGGGCTGTCCGGCACCACCTGGGCGACCCGCAGGCCCGTTCGCCGGCCCAGCCGGTCGGCCAGCGCCGGCGGCAGCGGCGACTGGCCCGCGGCGATGCCCAGCCACGCCCGCCGCACCCGGCCGGTGCCGATCAGCGAGGAGATGATCCGCTGGGTGTTCGCGTTCACCGGGACGGCCAGTCCGACGCCCACCCCAGCGACCGCGGTGTTCACCCCGACCATCCGCCCGTGGCTGTCGGCGAGCACGCCGCCGCTGTTGCCGGGGTTCAGCGCCGCGTCGGTCTGGATCACCTCGTCGACCACGCGGCCGCGGCGGGTCGGCAGCGACCGGCCCAGCGCGGACACGATCCCCGCGGTGACCGAGCCGGACAGCCCCAGCGGGTTGCCGAGCGCCACCACCAGCTGGCCGACCTGCAGGGTGGCCGCGTCGCCGCGCTCGACGGGCGCCGGCACGTCGCCCCGGGCCCGGAGCACGGCCAGGTCCGAGAGCGGGTCGCTGCCGGCGACGTCCGCGACCGTCTCGGTGCCGTCGGTGAACGCGGCGGTCACGCTGGTGGCTCCCTCCACCACGTGCGCGCTGGTGAGCAGGTAGCCGTCCGCGGTCAGCACGCTGGCGCTGCCGCCGCCCTCGCCGCGTCCGCTGCGCACGTGCAGGCTGGCCACCGAGGGCAGCACCCGCTGTGCGACGCGCACGACCGCGGCCGAGTACGCGTCCAGGATCTCCTCATCGGGCATGCCGGGCCAACACCCGCCGGCCGCCCGGTTGTTCCGCTGTTCGCCGTGGGCTCACACCCGCGCATTGGCGCCGCCCCGGCCCGCTCTGGCACAATGAGCGGCGCATCTGTGCTCGTCTGCGCCCTCTCATCGCCGACGGACGCGGATCCACCCGAACCCGGTGGGCGTTGCCCCACAGCGAGCGCCGGCGTTCACCCGTCCGGGCCGGTGACG
>JBDHZJ010000088.1:0-7577 GCA_039811825.1 Propionicimonas sp. | reverse complement strand
ACGGCCAGGTCGTACACGACGCGGGCGAGCGCCTCGCCGTTGCCGGACAGGTTGTCGCAGGACACGATCGCCAGCGGGCCGAGCCCGGCCGACCGGCGGGCCAGCAGGCCGGCGACCAGCCGTCCCGGCGCAGTGTGGACGGCCGTGTCCGGCGCGGTGCGCAGCGCGGCGAGGTCCTCGGCCACGCCGGGGTCGGCGAGGTCGAGGCCGCCGTCGGCGCCGCGGCGGTAGCCGGCCTCGGTGACGGTGAGGGTGACGATCGCCAGCGCGGGAGAGCGGAAGTAGCCGAGCAGGGCGGCGTGCTCGTCGGCGGCGTGGACGGCCGACAGGCTGGAGATCACCTCGAACTCGTCGCCGGCAGCGCCGCGCGTGATCAGCGTGTACAGGCCCTCCTGCGGACGCAGGGCGTCGGCGATCGCGGCCGAGCGTCCGGTGAACGCGGCGATACCCCACTCGGCGGCGTCCGGCGCGTGCTCGGTGTACCAGGCCTGGTGGGCCCGGAAGAAGTTGCCGACGCCCAGGTGGACGATCCGCACCGGGGCGGCCGGGCGTCCGTGGCGGGCGCGGGACAGGGTCTGGACTGGGGTGGTCACGGTCATAGCTTGAACGCCCTCCTGGGGTTGCCGGCCACGAGTTCGTGGGCGGTCTCGATCGCTTCATCCATGCTGAGCCGGTGCTCCGCAACGAGCCGGGCGAGGTAGCCGGCGTCGATCCGGCGGCTCAGGTCGTGCCGGGCCGGGACCGAGAGGTACGCGCGGGTGTCGTCGATGAACCCGGACGTGCGGGTGAACCCTGCGGTCTCGGTGATGGACGCGCGGAACCGCGCCATCGCGTCCGGCGCGTCGATGAACCACCACGGCACGCCGATGAACACGCTCGGGTAGAAGCCGGCCAGCGGCGCGAGTTCACGGGCGTAGACGGTCTCGTCGATGGTGAAGAAGACCACCTGGAAGCGCGGTGAGGTGCCGAACGCCGCCAGCATCGGCTGCACGGCCCGGGTGAACTCGACCTGCATCGGGATGTCCGCGCCCACGTCGGCCCCGTACCGGGCGAAGGTCGCCGGGTGGTGGTTGCGGAACACCGCGGGGTGCATGGTCAGCACCAGGCCGTCGTCGGCGGCCATCCGGGCCTGCTCGAACATCATGGCGCGGCGCAGCGTGTCGGCCTCGGCGGTGGTGATCGTGCCGCGACGGGCCAGGGCGTAGAGGCGTTCGGCCTCCGTGGCGTCGAGGGGCTCGACCCGGGCGTCCGCGTGCGAGTGGTCGGACGAGATCGCGCCGTGGTCCGCGAAGTACGCCCGCCGGTTCTCCATCGCGGCCACCCAGCCGGCGTAGCTGCCGACATCGCGGCCGCTCACCTCGCCGAGCCGGTCGGTCAGGGCGTTCCAGTCGGCGCGCGCGGGTTCGAGGTACCGGTCGGGACGGAAGGTCGGCACGACGCGTCCGGTGAAGCCGGGGTCGGCGGCGAGCCGGGCGTGGTGGCCGAGGTCGTCGCAGGGGTCGTCGGTGGTGGCGAGGAACTCGATCCCGAAGCGGTCGTACAGGGCGCGCGGCCGGAAGGCGGGGGTGGCGAGGCGTTCGGCGATCGCGTCGTACAGCGCGTCCGCGGTGTCGGCGGACGGGGCGAGGTCCAGTCCGAAGATGTCGGCGAGCTCCGATTCCAGCCAGAACCGGACCGGGGTGCCGCGGTACAGGTGCCAGTTCGCGCACAGCGTCCGGAACGCCTCGCGGGACTGCCCGGGCGTGAAGTCGTCCTGGCCGACCCCCAGCTGGTCGAGGGCGGTGCCGCTGGCGTGTAGTAGCCGGGTCACGTAGTGGTCGGGGGTGATCAGCAGCGAGGTGGGATCGGCGAACGGCTCGTCGTCGGCCAGCCACTGCGCGGGCACGTGGCCGTGCGGAGAGAAGATCGGCAACTCCCGGACGGAGCCGTAGAGCTCCCGCGCCACGGATCGCAGGGCGGGCTCGGACGGCAGCATCCGGTCGGGGTCGAGGGCAAGGCGGGCCATGCCGACATCGTTGCCCGGATGCGCCCACAGACCCACTCGTTGCCGTGTGTTGCACTCGAATTGCCGCCGCACACCGGCAACCTCCGGCAACTTGTTGAGCGGAGCGCGGCCGGCTGGTTGATTGGGTACGTACCGAGCAGCAGAACGCACAGGAGCACACAGATGACCCCCGACCCCGCAGCCACAGCCACCGCCGACATCGGGGTGGTGGGCCTCGCCGTGATGGGCAGCAACCTCGCCCGCAACTTCGCCCGGCACGGGCACACGGTGGCGCTGTACAACCGCACGGCGTCCCGTACCCACGACCTGGTCGCTGACCACGGCGCGGAGGGGGCGTTCGTGCCGTCCGAGGACCTCGCGGGGTTCGTGGCGAGCCTGAAGCGGCCGCGCCGGATGGTCCTGATGGTGAAGGCCGGGGCGGCGACGGACGCGACGATCGACGCTCTCGTCCCGCTGCTCGAGCCGGGCGACATCATCGTGGACGGCGGCAACTCGCACTTCCCGGACACGGTCCGCCGCGAGGCCGCGCTGAAGGAGCAGGGGTTGTTGTTCGTCGGCGCCGGCATCTCCGGCGGTGAGGAGGGCGCGCTGAACGGCCCGGCGGTCATGCCCGGCGGGCCCGTGGAGTCGTACGCGAGCCTCGGCCCGCTGCTGGAGAGCATCTCCGCCCACGTGGACGGGGTGCCGTGCTGCACCCACGTCGGCCCGGACGGCGCGGGCCACTTCGTGAAGATGGTGCACAACGGGATCGAGTACGCCGACATGCAGTTGATCGGCGAGGCCTACGACCTGCTCCGGCGGGGGCTGGGCGCGTCCCCGTCCGAACTGGGCGACATCTTCGCCGAGTGGAACACCGGTGACCTGGAGTCGTTCCTGATCGAGATCACCGCAGAGGTGCTGCACCACACCGACGCGGAGACGGGCAGGCCGTTCATCGACGTCGTGGTGGACCAGGCCGGCCAGAAGGGCACCGGGCGCTGGACCGTGCAGAGCGCGCTCGACCTCGGCGTCCCCGTGACCGGGATCGCGGAGGCGACGTTCGCCCGCGCCCTGTCCAGCTCGCTGCCGCAGCGCGAGGTGGCGCGCGCCACGCTGCCGGCCGACGCGGCGCCGATCGCGGTGGACGACCGCGCCCGGTTCATCGAGGACGTGCGGCTCGCGCTGTACGCGTCCAAGGTGGTCGCCTACTCGCAGGGCTTCGACCAGATCGCCGCGGCGAGCGCCGAGTTCGGCTGGAACATCGACCGGGGCGCGATGGCCCGGATCTGGCGGGGCGGCTGCATCATTCGCGCCCGGTTCCTGAACCGGATCACGGAGGCCTACGAGCGCGATCCGGGCCTGGCGCTGCTGATCGCGGATCCGTACTTCGCGAAGGCGGTCTCCGATGGGCTGGCCGCATGGCGGCGGGTCGTGGCGCAGGCCGCGCTCAGCGGGGTGCCGGCGCCGGCGTTCGCGTCCAGCCTCGCGTACTACGATGGCCTACGCGCCGAGCGCAGCACGGCCGCCCTGATCCAGGGTCAGCGCGACCTCTTCGGCGCGCACACCTACGGCCGCGTCGACAAGCCGGGCACCTTCCACACCCTCTGGACCGGCGACCACACCGAGATCGAGGCCTGACGCGAATCGGGGACGGTTCTCATTCCGCGTCGCCACGCTCCACCGACGCGGAATGAGAACCGTCCCCATTGCCGGTCGCTTGACCAGGACGACCGGATCGGGTGTTGTGGTGCGAGCATGAGGAGGTGGGCATGACCGCGGTGTTGGGCGACGACGTCGCCGAGCTGGCCGGACGCGTCGAGGCGCGGCTGGGCACCCCGGCGCGGCTGGGCGTGGCGTTCTCCGGCGGCGTCGACTCCTCGGTGCTGCTGGCGCTGGCCACCCGCGCGCTCGGCCCCGACCGGACGCTGGCGATCCTCGGGGTGTCGGCGAGCCTGGCCGCGTCCGAGCGCAGGGCGGCCCACGAGGTGGCCGCCGGGATCGGCGCGCCGCTGGTGGAATTGGCCACCCACGAACTCGAGCGTCCGGAGTACCGGGCGAACGGTCCCGACCGCTGCTACCACTGCAAGACCGAGTTGTTCAGCCGAATCGACGACGAGGTGGCCGCCCGCTACGGACTGAGCGCCGTCGCCTACGGCGAGAACGCCGACGACGCGGTCCGGCCCGACCGTCCGGGAGCGCAGGCGGCCACGAACCATCGCGTGCTGCGTCCGTTGGCCGAGGCGGGCCTGGGCAAGGCGGACGTGCGCCGCGTCGCCCGCGCGCTCGGCCTGCCGTCGGCGGACAAGCCGGCCGCGCCCTGCCTGGCGTCCCGGATTCCCCACCACGAGCCGGTCACCGCGGCGAAGCTGCGCCAGATCGAGGACGCCGAGGAGGTGTTGCACGGCCTCGGCTTCCCCGAGGCGCGGGTGCGCCACCACGGCGAGATCGCCCGGATCGAGCTGCCCGCGAACGACCTGCTGCGCGCGGTCGGCGAACCGGTGCGTACCACCCTGCTGACGGGCGTCCGGGCGGCCGGCTTCCGGTTCGTCAGCCTCGACCTGGCCGGCGTGCAGTCCGGCGCGTTCACACTGCCGCTGGTCACCCGTGGCTGATCCCGCCTGGCAGCCGCCGGAGGAGCTGCGCGCGATCGCCGACCTCGACCTCGACCGGGCGCAGCGCCGCGGCTACCCCGAGGCGGTCTACTGCGAGGGCAAGACGCCCGACCAGTTGCGCACGATCGCGTCCGCGCTGCGGGAGAAGGACGCCCGCACGATCTTCACCAGGGCGGACGCCGAACGCGCGGCCGCGATCCTCGACGTCCTCCCGGACGCCGGCCACGACCCCGAATCGCGCCTGCTCTGGTGGCCTGCCGCCCCGCCCGATCCGTCCGGCGGCCTGGTCGTGGTGGCCGCGGCCGGCACGTCCGACCTGCCGGTGGCCCGCGAGGCCCAGCGGACGGCCGAGCTGCTCGGCCGGCCCACCGAGCTCGTCGCGGACGTCGGAGTGGCCGGCCTGCACCGTGTCCTGCGCCGCCTCGACCTGCTGCGCAGCGCCGCGGTGGTGGTCGTGGTCGCGGGTATGGACGGCGCTCTGCCCAGCGTCGTCGCGGGACTGGTCAGCGCCCCGGTCGTCGCGGTGCCCACGTCGGTGGGCTACGGCGCAGCCTTCGACGGCCTGGCCCCGCTGCTCACGATGCTCAACGCGTGCGCACCCGGAGTGGCCGTGGTGAACATCGACAACGGCTACGGCGCCGGTCACCTGGCCGCCCAGATCGCCGCGCCGCGCTGAGCCCGCGGGAGGATCTGCGCGCTGGATGGTGCGCAGGCCCCTCACCACGGCGTCGTCAGGGCATCGGCAGGGCAGATCCTCCCGCCGGCTCAGGCCACGGTGGGCAGCGCGGCGTAGAGCGGCTGCGGGCTGGAGCCGGTGGCCACCCCGAGCACGCGGTGGCCGGTCTCGTCGAGCAGCCGCAGGACGCCCGCGGCGGCCCGGTCGCCGGCCTCGGCGGCGGTGACCCGGGGACGGTTCCTTTCCGGTTCGCGGGGACGGTTCCGGGCGGTCCGGGTTATCCACAATTTCGGTGCCGAACCGGGGCCTGTGGAAAAGGTGGACCGAGTAAGGAACCGTCCCCAACTCGGTCCGCGGCGTCAGGGGAGCGGGGAGCCCACCAGGTAGCCGGCGGCAACGGCCGCCTGCTGGGCGAGCCCGAGCGCCGCGCGCTGGGTGGTGCCGCGGAGCCGGGCCAGGGCGGCCACGTCCTCGAATTCGGGCGTCGCGCTGGTCACCACGTCGCCGCGCAGCCCCAGCTTGATCCGGACGGGCACCCCGGCCACGTCGACGCTGCGCGAGGTCCGGTCCAGGACGGTGCGTGACACCGTGCTGCGCCGGACGCCGAGCGTGGGCACCAGCCCGAACACGAGCTCGACCAGCGCGTCCGCGCCGGCCGGGTCGGACAGCACGCTCAGGGTGTGCGCCGGGCGTCCCTTCTTCATCACGATCGGGGTGAGCCACGCGTCGGCCGCACCGGCGTCGATCAGGTCGGCGAGCACGCCCGGCCACAGCCGGGGGTCGAGGTCGTCCACGTTGGTCTCGAGCAGCTCCATCGCGGACGCCGCGGCGCCCCCGCGCGCACCGAGCACCACGCGGACGACGTTCGGCCGGCCCTCGACGTCCCGGGTGCCGGCGCCGACGCCGATCGCGTCCGGAACCAGGTCGGGCAGGTCCTCGCAGCGCTCAGCGAGCGCCCGTACCAGCGCCATCCCGGTGGGCGTGGCCAGCTCGCCGTCCCCGCCGGACCGCACCTGCCAGCCGAGCGCGAGCTCCGCGACCGCGGGCACCGGGACGGGGATCAGCCCGTGCGCGGCCCGCACCGATCCCGAACCCAGCGCGACCGGCCCGGCGCTGACGGACGCCGCCCCCAGGTCCTCCAGCGCCGCGCACACGCCGACCACGTCGGCGATCGAGTCCCAGGCGCCCACCTCGTGGAAGTGCACGCGGTCGGGATCGATCCCGTGCGCGCGTCCCTCGGCGGCGGCCAGGGCGGCGAACGCGTCGTGCGCGCGCGTCCGGACGCGCCCGGGCAGGTCGGCGGACGCCAGCATCTCCCGGATGTCGCTCCAGTGCCGGTGGTCGGGGCTCTCGACCAGGGGCGCCACCTCCACCTTGGTCGCGCGCTGGCCGGCCCGCTGCACCTCGTGCGCGCTCAGCGTGACCGTGCCGGGCGCCACCGCGTCCACGGCGGCGGCGACCCGGGCGAGGTCGGCGCCGGCGTCCACGAGGGCGCCGAGCAGCATGTCGCCGGCGACGCCGGCCGAGGCGTCGATCCAGGCGTGACGTGCCGATTCCCGCGCCGCAGTGCTCACCCGCGCACGATACTTCGTGAAGGGGTGGACCGAGTAAGGAACCGTCCCCAATCCGGTCCGGACCGAGTGGGGGACGGTTCCTTACTCGGTCCACCCGATGGCAAATTGTGGCAACTGTTGCCGAAACGGTGCTTTGGCTGCGCAGACTGGCCGCAGCCCGCGACGGCGCGGGCAGTGAGGAGACCCCCGATGCTTCGTCCCCAGGACAGCCCCACCCGAGAGCGGAAGTCGCTGGCCGGACTGTGGTCCTTCCGGCTCGACGCGGACGGAGACGGCCGCCGGGACGGCTGGCCCGCGAGCCCCCTGCAGGACGCCCGCGAGATGGCGGTGCCGGCCAGCTACAACGACATCATCCCTGGCGTGGAGAGCCGCGACCACGTCGGCGACGCCTGGTACGAGACGACGGCCTTCGTGCCGCGCGGCTGGGCCGGCCAGCGGGTCGTGCTGCGATTCGACTCCGCCACGCACGCCGCCGTCGTGTGGGTGGACGGCACCGAGGTGATGTCGCACCAGGGCGGTTACACGCCCTTCGAGGCCGACATCACCGCCCTGGTCACACCCGGACGCGAACTCCGGATCACCGCCGTGGTGAACAACGAGCTCACCTTCGACACGTTGCCCCCGGGCGTGATCACCGAGTCCCCGCGCGGACGCCGCCAGACCTACTTCCACGACTTCTACAACTTCGCCGGGCTGCACCGGCAGGTGTGGCTGTACGCGACCCCGACCAC
>JBDHZJ010000087.1:0-7670 GCA_039811825.1 Propionicimonas sp. | reverse complement strand
GCCCAGCGAGATCGTGAACAGCGGCGTGAACAGGCACGCCAGCCCGATGCTCAGCAGCACGTGGGCGGCGAGCAGTTCCCACCACGGCGTGGTGGTGGCGACCTGCGCGAACAGCCCGAAGGAGGCGAGCACGAACAGCGAGCCGGGCACCATCAGCCAGCGCGGCCCGATCCGGTCGTAGAGGCGGCCCACCACCGGCCCGAGCAGGCCCATCAGCAGGGCGCCGGGCAGGGTGAGCAGGCCCACGAACAGCGGCTCCAGGTGCAGCACCTGCTGCAGGATCAGGGGCAGCGCGATGATCGTGCCGAACAGCACCGCCATCGCGATCGCCATCACCCCGATGGCCGTGCTGAAGATCGGGTGGGTGAAGGTGCGCAGGTCGAGCAGGGCCGCGTCCGTGCGCTGCAGCACCAGCTGGCGCCAGACGAACAGGCCGAGCCCGGCCAGGCCCGCGCCGAGGGCGATCTCCATGCCGGCCGCGTTCGGGCCGCCGACCTGGCTCAGGCCGTAGACCAGCCCGCCGAAGCCGATCGCGACGAGCGGCACGCTGAGCGCGTCCAGCTTCACCTCGACCGTCTCGTTCAGGTTCGGCACCTGCCGCAGCCCGACCACCAGGATGGCCAGCGCGATCGGCAGGACGAGGGCGAACACGAACCGCCACGGCAGGAACTGCAGGATCACCCCGGACATCGTCGGGCCGATCGCGGGCGCCGCGGAGATGACCAGGCTGATCGTGCCCATCACCCGGCCGCGTTCGCCGTGCGGGACGAGCTCCATCACCGTCGTCATCAGCAGCGGCATCATGATCGCGGTGCCGCTGGCCTGCACGATCCGTCCGGCGAGCAGGCTCGGGAAGCCCCAGCCGAGCGCGGCCACCAGCGTGCCGAGGCTGAACAGGCTCATCGCCAGCGTGAACACGGTGCGGGTGTGCAGGCGCTCCATCAGCCAGCCGGTGACCGGGATCACCACCGCCATGGTGAGCATGAAGCCGGTGGTGAGCCACTGCGCGGTGCGTTCGTCGATGCCGAGGTCGGTCATGATCCGCGAGAGGGCGACGTTGAGAGCCGTCTCGTTCAGGATCACGACGAAGGCGCCCACCAGCAGGACGGCGAGCACGCGCACCGTCTGCGGCGGCAGGCGCTCCGGCCGGGCACGGGTCGGGATCTGCGCGGCAGTGGTCATCAGGCAACTCTCGGGGTGGTCGACGGACGTACCGGCGGGGCACCGGGAACGTATGGCTGCTGGGAACAAGCGATGGCCGGCCTGGAGTATTCCTGGCCGGCCATCGCTGGTGCTTCTCGACGACGCCCTTCGGATGGGCCTTGGCGACATCGCCGTACTGCTGTGCCGCGCTTCCGGTAACCCCCGTTTCCCGGTCCTGCGGCGAACCGCCAGGGCGGGTAGCCCCGGATCCAAGGAAAATCATCAGACGTTCGCTTTTCGGGGCCCGGCTATAGATGCCAGTCGATGCCGGTCCCTGGGCCGCGCTCGCCGTTGTCCGAGATTCCTTGTGTACTCTCCCCCCGGTTGGTACGTGATCCGATGACTACCCGGTGGCGTTTTCATCCCCTCGGTCGGAATTCATCGTATTGGGTTCGCGCGACCACCGAGCCCGTTGGGCACCGATCCCGGTACGCACTATTGCGGCTGATCGGCGAAAATGGTGCCGGAGGTGCCGGATGGATGGTCTGGAGTTGCGTCCGCTGCTGGCGGCGGATGTGCGCGCCGCTCTCGCCGTGCAACGGGCGGCGTTCGCCGTGGAGGCGAGGCTGTACGGCGATCCCGAGCTGCCTCCGCTGCAGGAGAGCGAGGCCGAGTTCGTGGCCGGGCTCGGCGGTGCGGTGGGGTTCGTGGCCGTACTGGACGGGCGCCTGGTGGGCTCCGTGCGGGTACGGACGGCCGGCCGCAGCCTGCACATCGCGCGGCTCTCGGTCGCTCCCGACGTGCAGGGACGCGGCATCGGGGCGGCCCTGCTGGCCCGGGCCGAGGCTGCCGCCCCCGCGGACGAGGCGCTGCTGTTCACCGGCCACCTCAGCGCGGGGAACCTCCGGCTGTACGCCCGTGCCGGCTACGTCGAGGAGCGCAGGCAGCGGGTGGACGACGCGGTCGTCCTCGTCCACCTGCGCAAGGACCTCTTGGCCGGAGCGACCCCGGCCTGAGAGGTCAGCCCTCCCGGGGCAGCCAGGGGATCGAGATCGGCGGCAGGCCGACCCGGCTCGGCACCTCGACCCTGGTGTTGCCCGTGCCCTCGCCGACCCCGGTGCCCAGGTCGGTCATGAACGGCCGCACGTCACCGGTGCACACCGTGGTGGACGTGCCGGAGGGCACCTTGCCCGTGATCAGGTACGAGTCGACCCGGTCGGTCACGCAGTCGGACGTGCCGTACGCGGTGTGGCCCCAGGAGTCGCTGCGCAGCAGGACGCTGTTCGGCATCAGGGTGTTCGCCTCGACCGCGCCGTTGTAGTTCGTGGCGGGGTCGTGGTAGTTGCCGACGACGAGCACCTGGGCCGCGGTGGAGCGGGAGTAGGTGCCGTGGTAGGCGTCCTCGTCCCTTGCCTTCCAGTAGTCGGTGGCGCACTGGACGTCCGCCCAGCCCCAGATCTGGCCGAAGTGCGGCGCGCGGATCGCGGACTTGGCCGCGGCCGACACCCAGGCGCTGGCGTCCGACGGCTGGTAGGCGTCGGTGCACAGGACTCCCGAGTAGGCCTCCAGGCCGTTGTCGTAGCCCGGGTCCTCGAGGGCGGCGACCTTGTGGAAGGCCCGGACCAGGCTGGACACGCGGTCGCCGGCCGTGCTGACGTCCGTGTCGCTGCCCGTGCCGAGGATCTGCTCGAGTGCCGCGATGATCTGCGCGAGGTAGTCCATGCCCTCGGGGTAGTAGAGCAGGCTGAGGCTGTCGGCGATGAAGTCCTGGTAGCTGTACACGAACGCGTCGTCGCCGTCGCCGATCCGCAGCGTCTCGGCCTTCAGGGAGGCGGCCACGGCGTCGAAGTCGGCCTGCGGGTCGTCCAGCGGGCAGTACTCGGGGCCCGCGTCCGCGCAGGCGGCGAGGCCCGCGACCAGTGCGGCCCACGACCCGTCGCCCGACTTGATCCGGGTGGTCGCCGGGATCGAGGACGTGACCTTCGTGCCCGCCCACGACACCGGGTTGAGCACGCCGTCGATGGCGATGGTCCGGAACCGGTCCGGGAAGATGCTCGCGTAGACCTCGCCGAGGTAGCTGCCGTAGGAGAAGCCCAGGTAGTTCAGCTTGCTGTCGCCGACCGCCCGTCGCAGCACCTCCATGTCGCGGGCGACCTCGGCGGTCGACATCGACGAGGCCAGCGACTTGCCGTACTTCGAGCAGGCCCTGGCGAGGTTCTCCGAGGAGGCGATGAAGTCGCCCTGCTCGGCGGTGGAGGGGAAGGCCTCGCCGAGCCCGGACAGGGCGGACGCCTGCGACGTCGAACTGGAGAAGCAGGTGACGCGGGTGGAGCCGTTGGTGCCGCGCGGGTCGAAACCGACGATGTCGAAGTGGTCGAGCACCGACTGGGAGAGGAACTCGGTCGCGGCGGCGGCCAGGTCCACCCCGGAACCGCCGGGCCCGCCGGGATTCACGAAGAGGGTGCCGATCCGGGCCTCGGGATCGGCGGCGGGCACCTTGAACAGGGCGAGGGTGACCTTGGCCTTCTTGGGCTTGTCGTAGTCGAGCGGCACCTTCACCGTGCCGGCGTAGCCGCCCCGGTCGGGATCCTCCACCCAGGTGATCTTCGCCTTCACCCGGCTGACCCGCTTGGACTCCTTCGCGCTGGTCTTCGCCGTCGCGGCGTCCGCGGGCGCCGTGCTCGCCAGCCCGACGGGCAGGGCGAGGCAGGCCGCGAGCAGCACGGCAATCCACAGGCGGGGCCTTGACGGGTTGGGCATGACTCTCCAGGACGACACGACTGGGCGTCCCTCAATATACCGGCCGGGGAATAACGGCGGGGGGTGTGTCACCCGGACGGGTGACAGGCTGCCCGGGGTGGACCGAGTTAGGAACCGTCCCCAACTCGGTCCGGACCAGGTTGGGGACGGTTCCTTACTCGGTCCACCCGAGGATCACACCAGGTAGTTCTCGATCCGGACCACCTCTGCCGCGTCCAGTTCGAGGTCGGCGGCGGCGGCCGAGTCGATGATCGAGGCCGGCTTGGAGGCACCGGGAATCGGGATCACGACCGGGGCGAGGGAGAGCTCCCAGGCGAGCACGACCTGGTAGGGCGACACCTCCCGGGCCAGCGCGATCTCCGACATCACGCTCTGGGTGCTGCCCACCTGGGGGGCGCGCCGGATCCCGCCGAGCGGGCTCCACGGCAGGAAGGCGATGCCGAGCTCCGCGCAGTGCTCGAGCTCGGAAAGGCTGGACGTGAACTGCGGGCTGAACTGGTTCTGCACCGAGACCAGCCGGTCGCCGAGGATCCCGCGGGCCTCGTCGATCTGGGCGACCGAGGCGTTGGAGATCCCGGCCATCTCGATCACGCCCTCGTCGAGCAGTTCGACCAGCGCGCCGATCGACTCCGCGTAGGGCACCCGGGGATCGGGACGGTGGTACTGGTACAGCCCGATCGCCTCGACGCCGAGTCGTGCGGCTGACGCCTTCGCCGCCTCCTTCAGGTAGGTCGGGTCGCCGTTCTGGGTCCAGCTGCCGTCGCCCGGACGCAGGTGCCCGCCCTTCGTCGCCACCAGGACGTGGCTGGTGTCGGAGCCGTAGGAGCGCAGCGCCTCGGCGATCAGGACCTCGTTGTGGCCGACCTCGCCGGGACCGAGGCAGTACGCGTCCGCCGTGTCGATCAGAGTGATCCCCGCTTCCAGCGCCGCGTGGATCGTCTCGATCGACTGCTGGCGGTCGGGGCGCCCCTCGATGGACATGGGCATGCCGCCCAGTCCGATCGCGCTCACCTGACGGCCTCCGATGGTGCGGTTCTGCACAGTGTTCCTCCTCGTTGCTGCCCTTACCGTACGACCATCGGCGCCGGCGCTCCGCCGGGTTCGCCGAATGTCACAGCCCGGGCGCAGCCGGTCAGCGGACGGCGACGGTGCGTTCGGCCAGTTCGCGGCCCCACCGGGTGGCCCGGGCGAGTTCGCCGTCGGCGAGTGGTCCCTCCATGCCGGTGACCCAGAAGGACGGCCCGACCGTGGTCTGCGTTCCCCGGCGGCGCAGCGCCCGGGCCGCCGCACGGGCGGCGGTGCCGAGCTGGATCCGGGTGTGGATGGACGTGTCGAACGTGGCGACGTCCACCCCGTCAGGGATCCGCACGGCCTGGATCCACTCCCGGATCCCGGCGCGCTCCGGATCCGGCGCCCCGTTGCGGGCGGCGTCGTCCCGACTGCCCGCGTTCGGCATCGACAGCGTGTGGGTCGGGGCGCCGATCACGAGCAGGTCCACGTCCGCAGGCAGTTCCGCCGGGGCCCGGGAGGCGTGCACCACCTGCACGCTGCCCCGTCCGCGCACCGCGGCGATGCCGCCGCCGATCGCCTCGGCGATGGCGAGGGTGTTCCCGAACAGCGATTCGGTGACGATCAGGGCGGTCATGGTGCGCCCAACCCTAGGCCGCGGGCACGAGGCCACGCCTGGCAGCCACGGACTGGATCCGATTGCAGTTGAATACGCAACAATGCGTAGGTTAGGCTGCCCTCAGCCGACGCACAGTGTTGTCGGTACACCACATGAGGAGTGCGATATGCCCAACAGTCCTGCCGGAGCCGCCAAGAAGGTCAGGGCGCTCGGTCTGGTCACCATCATCTTCGGGCTGATCTTCGTCGTGGCCGGCGCGGTCACCTGGGGAATGGTCAGCACCAAGCTCGCCGCGGAGAACATCACCGTCTCCGAGGACGCGCCGATGTTCGCCGGAGCCACCGTGACCGGCCCGCTCGAAGCCTTCGTCCAGGCCGACGTGATCAACCACCATGCGATGGAGGCCACCGGCGGCAAGACCTACGCCGAGCTCGGCCGTGAGGACCCGCTGCGCCAGACCGCGATGACGGCCTCGTTCCTGCGCTCCTCCCTGTTCACCTCGGTGATCGCCTTCGGCGTCGCCCTGTTCGCCGTCGGGGTCGGCGTGCTCTCGATCCTGATCGGCTGGGCGCTGCGCCTGGTCGGCGCGCCGGTGCCGGTGGCTGCCGCCGCTGAGGCGAACGTGGTCGCGAACGAGTAGTCGCCCACACGCACTGAGGGGCCGGGACGGTGATCCGCCCCGGCCCCTCGGCGTTCGCGCTCAGACCTCTTCGATCGGGGCGTCCGGTGCGTTCTTCCTGACCGACTCGATGCCGTTCTTCGCGCTCGCCTTGCTGGAGTAGCCCTCGCCACCGGTGGCGATGGTCTGCCCGTTGGAGGCCTTCAGGCGCCAGCGGTACTCGCCCTTGGCATCGGTGTACAACTCGAACCTGCCTGCCATCACACCCTCCTGTCCGGGGCGGACTCCGCCGTCCGCCGCGGCTCAGGCTAGTGCGACGATCAGGAGAACTGCAGCCATGCGGCGGAATCCCGGGCCAGCCGGCCCTCGACCAGGTCGGTGCTGGCGAGGAGCACGGTGGCGCCCTCGGGCAGCGCGACCGGATCATCACCGAAGTTCACCCAGCAGCCGAAGCCCGGCTCGCGGGTGAACGCGAGCACCCCGTCGCCCGCCTCTGCCCAGGCCAGGGCGCCGTCGCCGAGCGCGGGCAGTTGCGCGCGCAGGGCGAGGGCCTGCCGGTACAGCGCGAGCGTGGAGCCCGGGTCGGCCTCCGCCGCCTCGGCGCTGTGGGTGCCCCAGTCGGCCGGCTGCGGCAGCCACGGCTCGGCGGACCCCTCCGGGCTGAACCCGAAGGACGCACCGCCGCTCGTCCACGGCAGCGGGACGCGGCAGCCGTCACGGCCGACGTTCTCGCCGTTGGTGCCGGCGAAGATCGGGTCCTGCCGGGCGCCGTCCGGGATGTCCTCGACCTCGGGCAGGCCCAGTTCCTCGCCGGCGTAGATGTAGGCGCCGCCGGGCAGGGCCAGGCTGAGCAGGGCCGCGGCCCGCGCCCTCCGCTGGCCGGTGGGCAGGTCGACCGGCAGACCGAGGTAGGCGTGCAGGTTCGGGAAGTCGGTCGGGACCAGTTCCTGCGGACGGGCGTAGCGCGACGCCGGCCGGCACACGTCGTGGTTGCCGAGCACCCAGGTGGCCGGCGCCCCGACCGTTGCGTGCGAGGCGAGGGTTGAGGTGATCACCCGGCGCAGGTCGGCCGCCAGCCACGGCGCCTGCAGGAAGTTGAAGTTGAACGCCGTGTGCAGCTCGTCCGGGCGCAGGTAGGCGGTGAGCCGGTGGTCGCGGCTCACCCAGATCTCGCCGCAGAAGGCCTTGGGCTCGGCGTAGGAGTCGGCGACGGCCCGCCACTCCCGGAACACGTCGTGGACGCCGGGCTGGTCCCAGTGCGGGTGCGCGTCGTCGGGGGCGTCCTCGGGCAGCGGGAAGGTCAGGCCGTCGAGGTCGCGCAGGTCGGCGTCCTTGGCCAGGCCGTGGGCGACGTCGATCCGGAAGCCGTCCACGCCGCGGTCGAACCAGAACCGCAGGGTCTCCTCGAACTCGGCGTGGATGTCGGGGTGGTTCCAGTTCACGTCCGGCTGCTCGGGGGCGAACAGGCGCAGGTACCACTGGCCGGGCCGTCCGTCGGCCTCGATGACCCGGGTCCAGGCC
>JBDHZJ010000086.1:0-7773 GCA_039811825.1 Propionicimonas sp. | reverse complement strand
GTGAGCTTGCGGTTCACCAGCTCGGGGCCGGAGTAGTCGTGCTCCTCGAGGCTGAGCAGGCCGATGTTGCCGATGATGCCGTCCGGGCCGAGCGTGGGTACGTGGGTGGGCAGGACGCCCTCGCCGAAGGCGGCCTGGGCGGCGGCGACGGAGTCGTCGAAGTCGGCGTGGCCGGCGTCCAGCTTGGTCAGCGCGATGATCCGGGGCAGGTTGGCCGCGGTGCACTCGTCCCACAGCGCCTGGGCGGCGCCGTCGATGCCGTCGGCCGCCGAGGTCACGAAGACGGCCGCGTCGGCCGCGCGGATGCCGGCGCGGAGCTCGCCGACGAAGTCGGGGTGCCCCGGCGCATCCAGGAAGTTCACCAGGACGCCGCGGTTCTCCACCGAGGCGACGTAGAGCTGGGCGGCGCGCTCGGCGTCCTCCTTCTCGCCGCGGTAGCCCGCGATCCGGGCCTTGAGCAGCTGCTCGAACAGGGACGTCTTCCCCGAGCCCGCGTTTCCGATCAGTACGACGTTGCGGACATCATCGGGACTCGTCACCTGCACCTGGGCAGCGCTCAACTTTGAACTCATGGGGAATACCTTGCCACGCAGCGGTTGTCACGCAAGCTGGTTCGGACGATTCCCTCCTGACTTCGGCGGGAGCGGTTCCCGGCCGGGTCGGGACGGGTCCGCGCGGACCCGTCGTCCGCACTCAGCCGCGCAGCTCCATCGGGACGTAGCTGCGGGTCTGGTAGCCGGTGTAGATCTGCTTGGGCCGGGCGATCTTCTGCTCGGAGTCGGTGATGAACTCCTGGTACTGGGCGCACCAGCCTGACGTCCGGGGCACCGCGAACAGCACGGTGAACATCTCCGGCGGGAAGCCGAGCGCCTCGTAGATCAGGCCGGAGTAGAAGTCGACGTTCGGGTACAGCTTGCGCTTGACGAAGTAGTCGTCCTCCAGGCCGTACTTCT
Organism: Propionicimonas sp.; assembly: GCA_039811825.1. Classification (GTDB taxonomy): domain Bacteria; phylum Actinomycetota; class Actinomycetes; order Propionibacteriales; family Propionibacteriaceae; genus Propionicimonas. The sequence continues at coordinate 6,820 of JBDHZJ010000086.1, read as the reverse complement.
CCAGTTCCTTCGCCACCTCGAGCAGGGGGTTGACCCCGGTCACCTCGAACACGTCCTCGACCGACTTCTTGATGATCTTCGCCCGCGGGTCGTAGTTCTTGTAGACGCGGTGGCCGAAGCCCATCATCCGGGTCTTGCCGGCCTTGACGCCCTCGATGAACTCGGGCACCCGGTCGACCGACCCGATCTCGCGCAGCATCTTCAGCACGGCCTCGTTCGCGCCGCCGTGCAGCGGGCCGTGCAGGGCGCCGATCCCGGCCGAGCAGGAGGTGTACAGGTCGTTGCCGGAGCTGGCCACCGAGCGGACGGCGTTGGTCGAGCAGTTCTGCTCGTGGTCGGCGTGCAGGATGAACAGCACCTCCATCGCCCGGATCAGCCGCGGGTCGGCGACGTAGCGGCGCTCGGCCTGCTTGAACAACATGGCCAGGAAGTTGTCGCAGTACCCGTAGTGGTCGTCCGGGTTGATGTACGGCTTCGCCTTGCCCTTGCGGTAGGCGAACGCGGCCAGGGTCGGCATCTTCGCGATCAGCCGGGTGATGTTCAGGTCGCGAGCCTCGGGATCGGTGAAGTTCTGCGCGTCCGGGTAGAACGAGAAGAAGGCCGCCACCGACGCCATCAGGATCGTCATGGGGTGTGCGTCGTAGGGGAAGCCCGCGAGCACGGTCTTCAGCTTGTCCGGCAGCATCCGGTGCTCGGTGACCTGCTGCTCCCACTGGGTGAGCTGCGCGGCGTCGGGCAGCTCCCCGTTCAGCAGCAGGTAGGCCACCTCGAGGTAGGTGGAGTGCTCGGCGAGCTCCGCGATCGGGTAGCCCCGGTACTCCAGCACGCCCGCCTCGCCGTCGATGTAGGTGATCGCGGAGTGGCAGGCGGCGGTGTTCATGAAGCCCGGGTCGAACGTGGCCAGCGGCTCGCCGTCGATGTCGAACTGGCGCAATTCGGTGGCCTTGATGGTGGCCTCGGTGATCGCCAGGTCGGCCTCGGTTCCCGAAGCGGGACGTCGGATCTGCAGGATGTCTGCCATGAACGCACCCTAGAGACTCGGCCCGGTCACCGCTGGCCGTCTCGGGCATCCGTAACCAGACCGAACCACGGACCGGCCTGCTATCGACCCGCGGGGCGAGGCATGGCCCGTTCCACCACAACGAATCGATTGCGCTCCCGTGGAGATCCCGCGAAGGCATTTCCCGCGCTCGTACCCTGACCTCATGTTGGGGGGAAGGGCCGCCTGGCTGGGGCGGCCGTGGTTCTTCGTCGCCGTCGTCGTGCTGGCGCTGAACGACCACGTGTTCAAGAGCGCGTGGCCGGGCTGGGTGACCGGCAAGCTGAGCGACGTCGCCGGGGTCGTGGTGATCGCGACGCTGGCCGCGGTGCTCACCGGCCCGACCTGGGGCGTGGTGCTGGCCGGCCTGGCGTTCACCGCGCTCAAGACCGTCCCCGGGGTGGCCGAGGAGATCGCGCCACTGCTCGGCGGGGGAGTGGTGCTGCGCGACCCCTCCGACCTGATCGCGCTGGGCGTCCTGGCGCCCCTGTGGTGGCTGCTGCGGCACGAGCGTCCCGACCAGGGGTCCCGCAACCGGCGTGGCTGGCAGGCGCTCGGCCTGGTGGCCGCCGTACTGGCCACCACCGCCACCAGCCAGGTCGAGCCGCTGTACGTGTCCCTCGGGTCGGGCGCGGAGGCCGTCTACGCGGAGGTCGATCCGGGAGACGGCTTCGACCACGTGTACCTGACCAGTACGGACGGGGGCCGGACCTGGACGAGGGTCCCGGAGTCGTCGGCCACCTCGTCCGCCGTGGTCTGGGACGCCGACCAGCCCACCGAACCAGAGGTCCTCGCGCAGGTGTGCGCGACGGACGACACCTGTTACCGGGTCCGCTACGACGCCTACGGCACCCGGGTGGTCGAGCGCCGCGCGGTCGGCTCGACGTGGCAACCCGACGGGGAGGTCCGCGGCGACTACTACGCGGACCTCGCGGTCGATCGGGCGTCCTCCGACCATGTCGTCGCACTCGGCCCGGGCCGGACGGTGTTCTTCCGGCAGGCGGCCGGGGAGTGGGGTGAGGTCGACCTCGGTCCCCTGGCGGAGCCGCCGCAGTGGCAGTCGGGCCTGGTCAGGGGCTGGGGCACACCGGCCGGCGTGCTGGTCACCTTCTTCGTCGCCCTCCTTCTGATCCTGCTGCTCGCACCGTGGGTGGCGGCGAGAGTGACCCTGGGCGTCGTCCATGCCGCCGTGTGCGGGTTCTGCGCCCTGTTCGCGGTCACCTCCGACCCGATGTTCATCGTGAAGATGATCTCGACGTGGCTTGTCGTCGTGATCGTCCTCGCGGCGACGCTGCGCCTCATCTGGTGGATCGATCGGCGGGTACGGGCCGGGGCCGACTCCGGTTTTGACCCCCCAAGCGGGGCAAGGTAATCTAAGGCGCTGTTGCGCTGTGGTCTGCCCGCTGGGCCGACCCCGCACCGAAGGACGAGAGCACAACCTTATGGAAGCAGGTCGAAGACCCGTGTCTACGTACAGCCCCAAGCCTGGTGAGGTCACCAGGGACTGGCTCGTGATTGATGCCGAGGACGTCGTCCTCGGGCGGCTGGCCGTCACCGCGGCGACCCTGCTGCGAGGCAAGCACAAGCCGCAGTTCGCCCCGCACGTCGACACCGGCGACTTCGTGATCGTGGTGAACGCGTCCAAGATCGCCCTCACCGGCAAGAAGGCCACCGACAAGCTGGCGATCCGGCACTCCGGCCGTCCGGGTGGCCTGAAGTCGGTCCCGTACGGCGAGCTGCTCGCCTCCGACCCGCGCAAGGCCGTCGAGCGCGCGGTGTGGGGCATGCTGCCGAAGAACAAGATCAGCCGCCAGCAGATCAAGAAGCTCAAGGTCTACGCCGGCCCCGAGCATCCCCACAGCGCGCAGAAGCCGCAGTCGTACCAGATCACCCAGATCGCCCAGTGAGCCAAGGAAGCACCGTGACCGAGACTGTCGAAGAGACTCCTGCCGACGAGGTCGTCCCGTTCGTCGAGGGCGAGCGTGAGATCGCCTACCGTGCCGAGGCCCAGCAGAGCGCCCCGCTGCCCGGTGGCCGTCCCGCCGTGGTCGCGCCCGCCTCCGCCACCGGTCGCCGCAAGGAGGCCATCGCCCGCGTCCGGATCATGCCCGGCACCGGCAAGTTCTCGATCAACGGCCGCAGCCTCGAGGACTACTTCCCGAACAAGCTGCACCAGCAGACCATCAACGAGCCGTTCGTGACGGCCGCCGTGGTCGACTCCTACGACGTGATCGCCACGATCGTCGGTGGTGGCGTGACCGGCCAGGCCGGTGCGCTGCGCCTGGGCATCGCCCGCGCGCTGAACGCCGTGGACGCCGAGGCCAGCCGTCCCGCCCTGAAGAAGGCCGGGCTGCTCACCCGCGACGCCCGCGTCAAGGAGCGCAAGAAGGCCGGTCTCAAGAAGGCCCGCAAGGCTCCCCAGTACAGCAAGCGCTGATCCCGGTCGGGCCATGGCTCGACTCTTCGGCACCGACGGGGTTCGCGGCACCGCGAACCTCGAGCTGACCGCCGAGATCGCCCTCGAACTGTCGGTCGCCGCCGCCCACGTGCTGGGCGAGGCGGGTGCGTTCGGCTCCCGTCGTGCGGTCGCGCTCGTCGGCCGCGACACCCGCGCCAGCGGCGAGTTCCTCGAAGCGGCCGTGGTCGCGGGGCTCGCCTCGGCGGGCGTGGACGTGGTGCGGCTCGGCGTGATCCCGACCCCCGGCGTCGCCCACCTGGTCGCCCAGCTGGACGCCGACCTGGGCGTGATGCTGTCCGCCAGCCACAACCCGATGCCCGACAACGGGATCAAGTTCTTCGCGCGCGGCGGGGTGAAGCTCGACGACGACATCGAGGACGCGATCGAGCAGCGCATGGCCGAGGTGTGGCTGCGTCCCACCGGTGCCGGCGTCGGCCGGGTCGTCGAGGACAAGGGCGCCATCGAGGCCTATGTCGCCCACCTGGTCGCCAGTCTCGGCGAGGACGCCTCGCTGGAGAGCCTGAAGGTCGTCGTCGACTGCGCGAACGGCGCGGCGTCCATGACCGCGCTCGCCGCGTTCGAGGCGCAGGGCGCGGAGGTGATTCCGCTGCATGCCGAGCCCGACGGGCTGAACATCAACGACAGCTGCGGCTCCACCCACATGGTCTCCTTGCAGGAGGCCGTCCTGCAGCACCGCGCCGACCTCGGCATCGCGCTCGACGGGGACGCCGACCGCTGCCTCGCCGTCGACCACATGGGCACCGTCGTGGACGGGGACCAGATCCTGGCCATCCTCGCCCTCGCCATGCGCGAGGAGCAGACGCTGCACAGCGACACCGTGGTGGCCACGGTGATGAGCAACCTCGGCTTCTTCAACGCGATGCGCGACGCCGGCATCCACGTCGACCAGACCAAGGTCGGTGACCGCTACGTGCTCGAGGCGATGAACGCCAACGGGTTCACCCTCGGTGGCGAGCAGTCCGGCCACGTGATCATGAGCGAGTTCGCGACCACGGGTGACGGCGTGCTCACCGCACTCCACCTCGCGGCCCGGATGGCACGCACCGGCAAGTCGCTGCGCAAGCTGGCGTCCGTGGTGACCCGGCTGCCGCAGGTGCTGGTGAACGTGCCGGGCGTGAACAAGGCCCGCGCAGGCATCGATCCGGTGGTCAACGCCGCCGTGTCCGCGGCCACCAAGGAACTCGGACGCAAGGGGCGCGTGCTGCTGCGTCCGTCCGGAACCGAGCCGCTGGTGCGCGTGATGGTGGAGGCCGAGACCGCGGAGCGCGCCCACGAGGTCGCCGAGCACCTCGCCGACGTCGTCCGCGACCGGCTCAGCCTCGACCTCGTCCGCTGACGCGTGGACCGAGTAGGGGACGGTTCCTGACTCGGTCCACCTACCGGAGCGGACCGAGTCAGGAACCGTCCCCAACCGGGTCCGGGGACCGGCTGCGCGAGGCTCCGGGCTTCGCCATACTGGCCGGGTGACCGGCCCGAGCACGTCGTCGCGTCCCCCAATGGGACGCGGTCAGAAGATCCTCATCGTCGTGCTCGTGGTCGTGTTCGGCATCCCGATCGCCGCGCTGGGGTACCTCTACGTCTCCATCTCGGGCGGCCCGGAGGCGATCTGGCTGAACTCGCTGCCGGCGCCCGACCAGAACAAGCCTGAGGTGGTCCAGGCGCGGGCGGACGCGCGAGAGGCGCTCCGTCCGTCCCTCGACGTGCTGGACCGCTCGGCAGTCCTCGATGCCGGGCCGGAGAGCTACGCCGCCACCTGCGAACGCGGCCAGAACAACTACAAGGTGCACGAGGGCTACAAGCACGTCTGCGCGGTGACCGTCGGCCGGTTCTACGGCTGGCACGGCGACTTCCCGGCAATGGCACGGGCACTGCACGCCGAACTCGTCGCGGACGGGTGGGAGCCCGACTTCGGGGATGGCCTGTCCGGACTGGCAGACCAGTACGAGACCGGCCTGAATCCCTACGAGACGCCCACGCCCGGCGTCACGCCGCCACCGATCGACTTCGGCTGGTCCTGGAGCGCGTACTACACCAGGGACGAGGGCCGGACATCGTTGCGGCTGGGGTTCGCCAACGAACACACCACCGACCTCGACGCCCTGGACTACATGACCGGACGCTCGGGCGGGCAGTCGTGGTCGGAAACGCGCGAGACGGTCGACGCGGCCACGACCGTGGCGGACCTGTTGCAGCAGTCGGACGGTGTGCTGCTCGGCACGCTCGAGCGCGAGTACTTCCGGGCGGAGGAATAGCCGGACGCGGTATTCCCGGGGAGATCAACGCCGCGCGCGACGGTACTTCCGACAGGCCCCCGGAGGGCACAGCGAACAGTCCGTGCCGGGCCGGTAATGCTGGTGCGCGGCCTTCGGATGTCCGCATGCACAAGGGGTGTCACCCGCGGGAGGGTCACCCGCCTGAGGACTTGGCGTACCCGCGGGGGCATAGTTTGATTGTCCCGTCGCAATGGATTTCCTGGTTTCGGCGAATGGCGTGTTCTCCGAAGCATCGGCGGGTTTGACGGATTGCGGCAACGTACTCATTTCGACTGGACTGCTGAGCGCGGACGTGGCCTGGGGGGGTTGCTTCCGCGTTCTCGGAGGGGACTCATGCATCACTACCACGATTCTGTCGCGCCCAGCGTGACCATCATTGTTCCGGCACTCAACGAGGCACGGAACCTCGAGGTCATGCTCCCGCAACTGCCGGACGTCCACCAGATTATCGTCGTCGACGGGCACTCGGTGGACGACACCGTCGCCGTCGCCAGGTCCGTACGCCCGGGCGTGGAGGTGATCACCCAGACCCGCAAGGGCAAGGGCAACGCTCTGGTCTGCGGCTTCGAGCGGGCCACCGGCGACATCATCGTGATGTTCGACGCGGACGGCTCCGCCGACCCGGCCGAGATCCCCGCCTTCGTCAATGCGCTGATCGCCGGCGCCGACGTCGCCAAGGGCAGCCGGTTCACCCGCGGTGGCGGCAGCGAGGACATCACCTACGTCCGCCGCACCGGCAACTGGTGGCTCAACCAGCTCGTCAACGTCCTCACCGGCGCCCGCTACACCGACCTGTGCTACGGCTACAACGCCTTCTGGTCCCGCATCCTGGACGACCTCGAGCTCCCCAGCTCGCAGCTCCCCGCCGAACCGGGCGAGATGCTGTGGGGCGACGGCTTCGAGATCGAGACCGTGCTGAACTGCCGGTTCGTGCAGAACAACCTCAGGATCACCGAGGTGCCCAGCGTCGAGAAGCTGCGCATCTTCGGCACCAGCAACCTGAACGCCGTCACCGACGGCCTGCGGGTG
>JBDHZJ010000085.1:0-7982 GCA_039811825.1 Propionicimonas sp. | reverse complement strand
GGATGTCGGACCAGCCGGTCACGCCCACAGCCGCCCACGGGGGCCTCTCGAGGCTCGCGCTGGCGGCCATCGCGCTCGCGGTCGGCGTCGCCCTCGTCTCCGCGGTGGCGGTCGCGAACCTGCTCTCGGTCCTGCCGCCGCTGCCCGGACGCCAGGAGGCGGACGCCGTCACCGGCCTGGTCTCCAGCCTCGGCGACGTGGTCGGACGGCTCACCTGCGCGGCCGCGCTGGGCCTGCTCGCCGGCATGGTGGCCTTCCTCCCCGCGGCGGCGGACGGCACCCTGGTGGCCCCCGCGCTCCGGCTGGCCCCCTGGGCCGGACGCGCCGCCCAGCTCTGGTTCGTCACCGCCCTGCTGATGACCTTCGCCAGCCCCGCGTTCACCACGGGCGTGCCGCTCGCCTACACGCTGCGTCCGGACATCTGGTGGTACCTGCTCACCTCGACCCCGAGCGCGCTGGCCTGGCTGGTCTCCGCCGCGGCGGCGTTGGCCACGGCGATCGTCGCCTACCGCGCGAAACGGGCGTCCGCGTTCGTGGTGTGCTGGCTGGCCGGGGCGCTCGCGACGGTGTTCATCGCCGTGACCGGCAACGTCTCCGTGGGCCTCGACCACGACTGGGCCACGGACGCCGCCGGCATCGCGTCGGCCGCACTGGTGCTGCTCAGCAGCGGGGCGGTGGGCGTGGTGGCTGCCGCCGGGTCTCGACAAGCTCCGCCGGCCGGTGTGGAGGACGGCGTGGCCCGCTACCACCGTGCCGTCCTGCCCCTGCTCGCCCTGACCGTTCTCGGCTACGGCCCGGTCGCCTGGCAGCAGCTCGCCGGGGTCTCCCCGTTCGACACCCCCGCGGGCGGGCCGGTGGTGGTCGGTGCCGTCCTCGCCGTCCTGCTGTTCGCCAGCTGGGTGTGGCGCCAGCTCGACCGCGCGGCCGACGCCCGCCGCCGGGTCGGTTCCGTGGCCCGGGACGTCGTCCTCTACATCCTCGGCACCGCCGCCCTCAGCGCGGCCGCGCACCTGCCGCCGCCGCGGTTCGAGATCCCGCAGTCGAGCCAGGTGAACTACCTCGGCTACGAGGTGGACGTGCCGGCGACCTTCGAGCGGCTCGCCGGGCTGGGCCGGCCGAACCTGCTCTGGGTGCTGCTGTCGGTCGGGGCGATCGCCGGCTACGTGTGGGGCATGGTGCGGGTGCGTCGCGGTGGCGGCCACTGGCCGGTGTCCCGGCTGCTGTTCTGGCTGGGCGGCTGGCTGCTCACGCTGTACCTCGCCACCAGCGGGCTGTGGATGTACTCCACGGCCGTCTACAGCTGGCACATGCTCGTGCACATGACCGTGAACATGATGGTGCCGGTGCTGTGCGTGCTCGGCGCCCCGTTCACGCTCGTGGACGCCGCGTCCCGCGCCCGGACGCCCGACGAACTGCCCGGCCCGCGCGAACTGCTCGCCGGGCTGGCCGCGAACCGGTTCGTCCGGTTCCTGCTCAGCCCGCCGGTGCTCTGGCTCAACTACGTGTCCAGCCTGTTCCTGGTCTACTTCACGCCGCTGTTCCCGTGGCTGATGCGCTACCACTGGGCGCACCAGTTGATGCTGCTGCACTTCATGATCGCGGGCTACCTGTTCTTCAACCTGCTGATCGGCCCCGATCGGAACCCCTGGCCGCTGCCGTACCTGGTCAAGTTCGCCCTGCTGGTGAGCGTGATGCCGTTCCACGCGATCTTCGCCGTGGGCATCATGATGGCGCAGCACGTGATCGGCGAGACGTTCTACCAGACCATCGCGGTGAGCTGGGTTCCCGACCTGCTCGCCGACCAGAACATCGCCGGCCAGATCACGTGGTTCACTGGGGAGGTGCCCGTGTTCGTCGCGGTCATCGTGCTGGCTGCGCAGTGGTTCCGCAGCGACAGCCGCGAGGCCGCCGACTCCGACCTGCTGGCCGACACCGGCGCGGACGGCGACGAACTCGGCGCCTACAACGACATGCTCGCCCAGCTGGCCGAACGCGACCGGAAGCAGGGCGGTCCGGGAGGAGGTGAGTGGTGAGCGCCGACACCAGGTCCGGCGCCGCCGACGCCGGCCTCGACGGCCGCGTCGAGCTGGACATCTCCGGCATGACCTGCGCCGCCTGCGCGAACCGGATCGAGAAGAAGCTGAACAAGCTGGACGGCGTCCGTGCGACGGTGAACTACGCCACCGAGCGGGCGGTGGTGCTCGGCATGCCGCCCCAGCACGTCTCCGAGTTGATCTCCACCGTGCAGGCGGCCGGCTACGACGCCAAGCAGGTGGTCGAGGGGGCCGAGCCGGACGGCTACAGCGACCGGGTGAAGCTGCTCCGGACGCGGCTGCTGGTGGCCGCACTGATCACCTTCCCGCTCGGCGACGCGGCCATCGTGCTCGCCCTCACCCCGCAACTGCGCTTCCCCGGCTGGGAGTGGGCGCTGATCATCGGGGCGATCCCGGTGGTGTTCTGGTGCGCCTGGCCGTTCCACCGGGCGGCGTGGCGCAACCTCCGCCACGGCGCCACCAGCATGGACACCCTCGTCTCGCTCGGGGTGCTCTCCGCTTTCACCTGGTCGGTGGTGGCCACGATCATCGGCTCCCCGGACGAGCCCTCGTACTGGTTCGGCTACGGCGTCGCCCCGGCCGGGGCCGACACGCTCTACCTCGAGGCGGCCGCCGCGGTGACCACGTTCCTGCTCGCCGGACGCTACGTCGAGGCGCGCTCGAAACGGTCGGCGCGAGGGGTGCTCGAGGCGATCGGCAAGCTCGCACCGACGACCGTCCGGGTGGTCCGGGACGGGGTCGAGCAGGTCGTCCCGATCGGGTCGCTGAAGGTCGGCGAGCGGTTCGTGGTGCGTCCGGGCGAGCAGATCGCCACCGACGGCCGGGTGCTGGTGGGAGCGTCGGCGGTCGACACGTCCGCGATGACCGGGGAGCCGGAGCCGGTGGAGGTGGTCGTCGGCGACCGGGTGCTCGGCGGCACCACGAACACCACGGGCGCGCTGATCGTCGAGGCGGAGCAGATCGGCGCCCACACCCAGCTCGCCCAGCTCGCGGTGCTGGCCGAGCAGGCGCAGGCGCGCAAGGCGTCCGTGCAGACCCTGGTCGACAAGGTGGTGGCGTGGTTCGTCCCGTCGGTGCTGGGCATCGCGCTGGTCACGCTGATCGTCTGGCTGGCCATCGGCGGCGGGCCGCGCGCGGCCTTCAGCGCGGCCATGTCGGTGCTGATCATCGCCTGCCCGTGCGCGCTCGGCCTGGCCACCCCCACCGCCCTGCTGGTGGGCGTGGGCCGCGGCGGCCAGCTCGGCATCCTGATCAAGGGCCCGGACGCGCTGGAGGCGTCCGGCGTGATCGACACCGTCGTGCTGGACAAGACCGGCACCCTCACCACCGGCACGATGGCGCTCGCCGGCCTGCATGCGTTCGACGACTCGGACGCCGAGGAACTGCTCGTCCTGGCCGCGGCCGTCGAGCACTACTCCGAGCACCCGATCGGCCGTGCGCTGGTCGCCGGGGCCCGGTCGCGCGAACTCGCGCTGCCCGGGGCGGGCGACGTCACGGCGCTCCCCGGCCACGGGTTGCGCGGCACCGTCACCACGGACGCGGGTGGGCACTCGGTCGTGGTCGGCAATCGCGCGCTGATGGACGCCCAGGGGTTCGCCGTCCCCGACGCCGCGCAGCAGGTGGCCGAGGCGGCGGCGGAGGCGGGCCGCACGGTCGTCCTGCTCGCCGTCGACGGCGTCGTCCGGGGCGGGTTCGACGTCGCGGACGAGCTGAAGCCGTCCGCGCCCGGGGCGATGGAGCGGCTGCGCTCGCTGGGCCTGCACACCGTCCTGCTCACCGGGGACCGGCGCGCGGCGGCCGAGCGGGTGGGCCGCGAGGTCGGCGTGGACGAGGTGGTCGCCGAGGTGCTGCCCGCCGAGAAGGCCCGGGTGGTCGAGCGGCTGCAGGCCGAAGGGCGCCGGGTGGCGATGGTGGGCGACGGTATCAACGACGCCGCGGCGCTGGCCACGGCGAACCTCGGCATGGCAGTGGTCAGCGGCACCGACGTGGCGATGAAGTCGGCCGACATCATCCTGGTCCGGCGCAACCTCGACGTGGTCCCGGACGCGATCCGGCTCGCCCGGCGCACCCTGGCCACGATCCGCGGCAACCTGGTCTGGGCGTTCGCCTACAACGTCGCTGCGATCCCGCTCGCCGCGTTCGGCAAGCTCAACCCGCTGATCGCCGGCTTCGCGATGTCGCTGTCCAGCGTGTTCGTCGTCACCAACTCGATGCGCCTGCGCAAGTTCCGGCCCGGTAGCTGACGCGGTTCGGCCGCCCGACCGGCAGGACGTGGCCCATGAGCACCCCGGGACGGCGACGGTGGCCAGATCACGACAATCCCCCCGTGACCTTGAGTTCCGCACCGTGTCGCGAATCGGCCGCGGGCCGCGTCCCACCGTGCCCAACTGTCACAGCTGGGTCGGGCGGCGGCCGGATCGCGACGCCCTTCACGCCCAGCCGAGCCGGGTGGCGATGACGTCGGCCGCCAGGGACGGGTAGTCGGGCCAGTCGGGTTCGAGCAGTTCCCGGGAGAGGTCGAACAGGCCCCGGGCGCAGGTCTCCACGTCCGCGTCGAGCAGCGCTGCGAGTCGCCCGGACACCTCCGGCAGTGCGAGTTCCAGCCGGCGCAGCGGGTCGAACGGGCTGCGCGCTGCGTCCGGGGCGAGTCGCTGCCGCAGGGCCTCGGCGAGACAGGCGAGCGCGTGGGCCCGCACGTGGACGTTGCCGGCGACCCGCTCGCCGCGACGCACCCGGCCGACCCCGATGTAGAGCTTGGCCAGGAACAGTCGCACCTGCGCCGCCGCGTCCGGCAGCGGGTCGGGAGCCGTGACGCAGAGGTCGCCGCCGTCGAGCAGGACCTCGCGATCGGGGTCGCGGATCGTCCACGGGCGGCCGGCGCCGAACTCGTAGAGCATGCCGTCCGCGTAGAGCGCGACGCCCCCGTTCTCCCCCTCGTGCGCGGTCAGCACGAGCTGGTCGGGGTGGGGCAGGAAGGGCCAGTCCCGGGCGAGGTAGGGCGCGGCGTCGCCGGCGAGGAACAGGTTGAAGTCGAGGTCGGACCACTCGTCCCGGCGGCCCGCCCCGGCCCCGGCCGACGAGCCGAACACGACGAGGCTGGTCACCCCCGGAGCCCGGCGGCAGGAGTCGAGCAGCGCGGCGCGGTGTGCAGCGAGGTCCATGCCGCGATTATCGCGGAGTTCAGGCGGTGTGGCAGGTGCAGTGCGGTCCGCACTGGCAGTCGGTGCACAGGCACTCCCGGCCGGTGCGGCAGCCGCACAGGTGCACGTCGACGGAGTTCACGACCCGTTCGCCCAGCACGCTCTCGAGCAGGGGCAGGGTGCGCAGCCCGCGGTTCACGGTCGTGGCCCCGTCCAGCCACCCGGAGCAGGCCGGGCAGGCGGCCAGGTGGGCCATGATCGCGGCCACCGGGACCGGCGGCTCCTCGCCGTCCAACAGCGCGGAGAGGGCGGCGCGCCAGCCCTCCTCGTCCACGACCGCGCCCGGATTCATCCGCGCAGCATACGCGTCGGGTTAGGGTGACGCATGCCCGATGACACCACCGACCTCGCGCTCGCCGCCGGCCGCGGCGACCGGGCGGCGCTGGCCGAATTCATCCGGGCGACCCAGGCCGACGTGTGGCGCTTCGTCGCCCACCTGGCCGGTCGGGACGTGGCCGACGACCTCACCCAGGAGATCTACCTGCGGGTGCTCGAGGCCCTGCCTGCGTTCGAGGGACGCTCCAGCGCGCGCACATGGCTGCTCGTGATCGCCCGGCGGGTGGTGGTCGACCGCGTCCGCCACGAGACGGCCCGTCCGCGCCTGGTCGCGATGGACGCCGAGGTCGCCGACGCCTGCATCGTGCATCCCGACCCCACCGAGGACCTGCACCTGGCCGGGCTGCTCGACACCCTCGACCCCGAGCGCCGCGAGGCGCTGGTGCTCACCCAGTTCATGGGCTTCAGCTACGCCGACGCCGCGCAGGTGTGCGGCTGCCCGGTCGGGACGATCCGCTCCCGCGTCGCCCGCGCCCGCGCCGACCTGGTCGGGGTGCTCAGCCCGATCCCCACAACCTGAGGTCGTCCCGAAGGGCCCGGGCCGCCGGGGAACTACGCAGGATTGCCCATGCCGGGAACTCCCGCGCGACGGAGACCGACTAAGTCAGCGGACCCGTCACGGAAGGACGTCATGTTCACGCTTGCTGCCACGCCGGTGAAGTTCGTCGCGCTGCTCGTGCTGTTCGCCTGGTGCACGGTCTGGGGCGTCTACGAGCTGACCCGTCCCCAGGACGGTCGCCAGCGCGTCTCGAACGCCCTGCACCTGGTCATGGCCGTGGTGATGCTGCTGATGGTGGCCGGACCGACGTGGCAGGCGCTGGTCGCCGTGATCCCGGGTCCGGTGCTGGTCGCCGTGTTCGCCCTGTCGACCGGGTGGTTCGCCTGGTTGTCGGTGGACGCGTTCCGCGCGTCCGACCGGCGCGGCGGTCTGCACTTCGCCGGGCACGCCATGATGTTCGCCGCGATGACCTGGCACCTCGCCGCGATGGCGATGATGGCGGCCCGGATGGCCGCGATGGGTGGCATGGGCCACGGCGGCGGAATGGGCGGGATCGAGCAGGCCCGGCAACCCGGCGGCCCGCTGTGGGTGTTCGCGATCGTCGGGCTGCCGTTCATGGCCTACCTGCTGGGCGCGAGCGTGGTCGCCGTCCGCAACCTGCTGCGTCCGCGGGCCGCGGTGAACGACGCCTGCCCGTGCGGCGAGGGCTGCACCTGCGGCCCCGACTGCGCGTGCAGTACCACCCATGCGCCGGCGGCGGCCCTCGAACGCGAACTCGTCGTCGTGGGGGCCGCGGCCCCCGTCGCCACGGCCGCGCCCACCGCGCTGGCGCACAGCTGCCACGAGGAGCGTCCGGTCGGCAGCACGAAGTACCGCCTGGCCGCACTGAGCGACTTCGCGATGAACTTCGGCATGTTCTGGATGAGCACGGGCCTGATGATCGCGATCCTGCCGTTCTTCGCCCTCTTCGCCTTCTGACCCCCGACCCCCACACAGACGCTCCCGAAATTCGAGTTTGCTCCCGAAATTTCGGGAGCGTTCTCGAATTTCGGGAGCGAACGCAACGGGTGGGACGCGTGGGGCGGCGGGCCGTGCTCGGCAGGCTCGACCGGCCGGGAGGGTGGACCGAGTTAGGAACCGTCCCCAACTCGGTCCACGGCGCGGTCAGAAGCCGTGCTTGGCGCGGCTCTCCTGCTCCTGGGCGCGGAACAGGCCGAACCGCGGCATGAACTTCTCCCAGTCGATCGCGTGCGCATCGATCTCGGGGCCGTCGATGCAGGCGTGCTTGCGGACCAGTTGGCCATCCTCGGTGACCGGCACCATGCAGGCGCCGCACATGCCGGTGGCGTCCACCATGATCGAGTTCAGGGACGCCACGGTCGGCACCCCGTACGGCTTGGTCAGGTCGGACACCGCGCGCATCATCATCGGCGGGCCGATCGTGACCACCTCGGCGATCGGACGCCCGGAGCCTGCCTGGTTGGCCTTCAGCATCGCCTCCAGCGGAGTGGTGACGAAGCCCTGCACGCCCACCGAGCCGTCGTTCGTGGCGTAGATCACGTCCAGCTGGTCGCCGAACTCCGCCTTGATCCGCCCGATCCGCTCCTCCGGGCCGTCCCAGAACATCAGGTCGGCGCTGCGGAAGCCCGAGATCAGCGTGACGTGGTTGCCCAGCCGCAGGTGCTCGCGCATGATCGGGTACACCGGCGGCAGGCCCAGCCCGCCCGCCGTGAACACGACCGTGGTGTCATCGGGGTACCGCTCCAGGTCGCTCGGCCGCCCCAGCGGACCGGCCACGCCGGCCAGCGCCTGGCCCACCCGCATCTGGTTGATCATGATCGTGCTGGAGCCCATGCTCTGCACGACCAGCGTGATCGTGCCCGCCTTGGCGTC